>JBLNCH010000151.1:0-8710 GCA_050260485.1 Bacillota bacterium
GACCAATGCCCACGACCAGTAACGACTGAAAAGCCTTTTCAAATACCGGTTCTAACCAAACACCCATAACTGCTGCAGGAATGCATCCTATAATAATTAATATCGGCAATCTGGATAATGGCCTTTTTAGAATTTCAACAATGTCGGGCCAGAAGACAACAAATACCGGTACCAGTGTTCCCCAATGAACCAGGGTGTCAAACGTCAGCGGGGGTTCCTGAATTCCGAGAAGGTGTTGGAAGATGACTAGATGACCTGAGCTGCTTACCGGCAGGAATTCGGTTAATCCCTGTACAATACCCAAGATAACTGCTTCAAGAATACTCAATACTCTATCCCCCCCAATTTTGCTCCATAAATTATAGCACACAGGGGACAGAGTATTCCAAGTATCTTGTCGTTTACGGGTTTTCATACGTATTTCAGTGGAGTATATCCGGTAGTGGACACAGAACTATTGAACCGGGTCGAGACTCTCTCAAGCCCAGTCTGGTCATCATTTCGGAGCAATAGCAAGAGGTAGCTCGATCTCGGTTCCTGGTTGAAACTCCTTGTACAGGTACTGCTGGGGATCGGAAGTAATAAGCCTTACAACTGTAGCTCGATTAAAACCCCGGGGCCGTACCACCAAGCGGCAGGAACCCCCGAGTTCAATCTCGGCTTCCTCCCAGTTGGTATCCCAACAGGTGAAATAATCCTCCAACCCGGTATAGATAATCAATGGACCACCCCTCTTTGTTCAATCAGCTGTTTCAAGTGCGCCACCGCCTCCTTTATCCCCCCTACGGCATCGATCAGGCCAACTTCCACCGCATCTTTGCCCACCAGTACCGTACCAATGTCCCGTGCCAGTTCGCCGGTCCGGAACATCAACTCCCTGAACTTTACATCGGTAATCTTGGAGTGGGAGGTTACGAATCTTACTACCCGGTCCTGCATTTTATCCAGGTACTCATAGGTCTGGGGGACCCCAATGACCAACCCGGTCAGTCTGATAGGATGAATGGTCATGGTGGCCGTATGTGCTATAAGGGAGTAATCAGTACTTACGGCGATGGGGCCGCCGATCGAATGTCCCCCGCCCAGTACGATAGAAACTGACGGCTTGGACATGCTGGCTATCATTTCCGCAATAGCCAGTCCAGCCTCGACATCACCGCCGACGGTGTTCAGGATAACAAGAAGACCTTTAATTCCCGGATTCTCCTCCACCGCTACCAACTGGGGAATGATGTGTTCATACTTTGTAGTCTTATTCTGTGGGGGCAGGACTACATGACCCTCAACCTGCCCGATGATCGAAATGCAGTGTATCTCGCTGCGAAATCCGGCAATATCAATTTGCCCGAACTCTTTAATCGCATCAGCTTTTTTGGATTCCGACATCGGCTTCTGTTCAGTTTCAGTGGACATGGCTTTACCTCCAGCTCGTAGTTTTTTCTTATTATCCCGAGAAAGGAGTCAAAATAGTCACCAACCCGGTTGGACTTGTAACCCCTTTAACATGCCGGGGATACTGTTTTCGCCTTGATACGAGCTGTTCTCAAACGGTGTAGCTGGCTTCCTTTTTGCCGGAAAATAAATTTTCCGGCTCCATAATCTCATGAAGCCGGAAACAGATCAGTTCCTCTCTTTAAGTTAAAATCCTTTTGCACCTCTTACAGCGTTGCAGCTGTTCAGACTCAGCTCTAAACCTCCATGATAATGGGCATGATCATGGGACGCCTGCGAGTCTGTTCGTACAAGTACTTGCTCAGTAGTTCCCGCACCTGGGACTTAATTGATGCCCAGTCCTTCATGTTTCGTTGTTCACAGATGGCCAGTGCTTCCCTGACCTTGGCTTTGGAATCCTCAATCAGTTTTTCAGACTCCCGTACGTAAACGAATCCGCGTGATACAATGTCCGGACCTGCTACCAACGCCCCAGTGTCCTTATTAATGGTGACCACTACAATAATAATTCCGTCCTGGGAAAGCTGTTTACGGTCACGTAATACAATGTTGCCAACGTCACCCACACCGAGCCCATCTACCAGTATCCGCCCCGCCGTCACCCGGTTGGTGGTTACGATCTTCTTTTTATTTATCTCAATCACCTGACCATTTTCGGCCACAATGACCCTGGATTCCGACATACCAAGTGATTCCGCTATCCTGGCATGTCTCATCAGGTGACGGTATTCACCGTGAACCGGGATCAGGTATTGGGGCCGTAACAGATTAATGAGTATTTTCAGCTCTTCCTGACTGGCATGCCCAGATACGTGAACCCCTGCTGATCTCTCATATATAACCTCTGCACCCTGCCGAAAAAGGTGGTCTACAGTCCTGGCCACCAATTTTTCGTTGCCTGGTATTGGTGTCGCCGATATTATTACTGTATCACCCGGCTGTATTGCCACCCAGCGGTGATCCGCCATGGCCATCCGGGTCAGTGCCGACATCGGTTCACCCTGGCTGCCGGTGGTTATTATCACCACCTCATGGGGCAGGTACCGGTTAATGTCTTCCATCTCAATCCAACAATCATCCGGGATCTCAATATATCCGAGATCTTTGGCAATGCTGACGTTGTTGAGCAGGCTCCGGCCTACCAGGGCTACCTTGCGGCCGTACCGGTTGGCAGTAGTTATCACCTGCTGAATACGATGAACATTTGAGGCAAAGGTGGTAATTATTATCCTGCCGTGGCACCGCCGGAACAGGTCTTCAAAGGTATCCCCCACCACCCTTTCGGATTGGGTATAGCCCGGCTTGTCCGCGTTTGTGCTGTCGGACATCAGGACCAGTACGCCTTTTTCCCCCAGTTCAGCCAGCTTACGATAGTCAACCAGTTCTCCATCCACAGTCGTCTGGTCCAGCTTAATATCGCCGGTATGAAATATAACCCCCAACGGTGTGTGTATGGCCACCCCCAGGCAGTCGGGAATGCTGTGGATTACCCGGACAAATTCAATCTCAAAGGGGCCAATATTAAGAACCTCTCTGGGTTTAACCGGGATCATGGTGGTTTTACCCAGATGGTGTTCTTTTAACTTGGCTTCAACGATACCCAGTGTTAACCTGCTTCCGTACACAGGAACATTGATGTCTTTTAATAAATAGGGCAAAGCTCCAACATGGTCTTCGTGTCCATGGGTAAGGATTATTCCTTTTACCTTTTCGCGATTTTCGATTAAATAGCTTATATCCGGTATGACTATATCAATTCCTAGTAGTTCTTCCTCCGGGAACATCAAGCCAGCATCTATGACGATTATGCTGTCCTGATACCTGATTACCATCATGTTTTTTCCGATCTCACCGAGGCCACCGAGAGGAATTATCTGCAAACGATAATCGTTTTCTGTCATTTAGCACCTCCTGTCACTGCAACGATTGATCTGCAACATATGCAATCCGGACACTTGAATCTACTAAATTATAAACAAACCTGCCCATATTTACAAGGTAAAGCCATTGCCAGCCGTCTGGTTGAGCGCATTCGTCACACCGCCTACCGGAGCCTTTTTGATGAATGGTTTTGGACCAGCATAGCAAACATTATGTTATCCATCTTGTGGGGCTATGTTTTTCAGAGCAATCCAAACTGCCTCAAAACCCTGGCGATTTCCAAACACTCACCTGCGGAAGGTGGACATAAGGGCTCACGCAGGACACCGCTGTCTTTACCCAGTACTCGCAGGGATTCTTTGAGCGGAACTGGATTGGAGGTAATAAACAGAACTTTGAAGACCGGAAAGAGCCGGAGATGAATTCTGCTGGCCTTTTGGACATCTCCTGCAATGTAAGCCTCGATCATTTCGCTGATTTCCCGACCAACCAGATGTGATGCGATGCTCACCACTCCCCATGCTCCCAAAGACATCATCGGCAAGGTTAGGGAATCATCGCCGCTGTATATAATAAAGCCCTCCGGTGTTGAGTTAGCCAGTTCGGACATCTGGTCCATATTCCCACTGGCCTCCTTCAAGGCCACTACATTTTCGATCTCAGCCAGCCTTTTTACGGTCTCTGGCAGCATGTTTATACCCATTCTCCCCGGGACATTGTAAAGCATCATCGGCAGGGATATTGCTTCGGCAATTTTGCGAAAATGCCGGTAAAGACCCTCCTGGCTTGGTTTATTATAGTAGGGTGTCACCGCCATGATCCCATCAATCTTTAGATTACTGGCCGCCCTGGCCACTTCCACGGAATGAGCGGTGGAATTGGTACCAACTCCAGCCCAGACCTGAACCCTTGTCCCTACCTCTTCCTGTACCACCGAGAACAACTCGAGTTTTTCCTCATCCCTGAGCGTCGGGGATTCTCCGGTTGTGCCACAGACAACAATCCCCTGGGTTCCGGTATCTGCCAGGTGATTGGCCAACTCCCGCACCTTCGCATAATCGATCTCCTGATTATTGTTAAATGGTGTAATCATGGCTGTCATAAGCCGCGGAAAAACCACTAATATTCCCCTCCTTCCTGGTTACCCAGATCAAACTTATCATGCAATGCCTTAACCGCCAGTTCCATTTGATGCCGTTTAACTAAACACCATATATTGGTGTAAGAATCGCCGGACTGCAAAATTTCAATCCCGTTCATGGTCAGGGATTCAACCACTTTGGCCATAACACCGGGAATACCAGTTATAGCGGCGCCTACAATTGCCACTTTGGCACAGTCCGGTTCGGTTTGAACGCTCACTCCCAGGTTCTTCAGGATCTCCTCAGCACGCCCGGCAACCTCCTGGAGAACAGTAAAGATTACTACCTCCCTGGTAACCGTTATGAAGTCAACGCTTATTTCGGCCAGGGCCATAGCTTTGAACACTCGAAGAGGCAGGTCGGGCTCCCCTTGAATCTCTACTCTGATTTGGGTAATATCCGGCATCTGAGTGATTCCGGTAATCAGATGATCTCTTTTTATTCTGACCGATTTACCTTTGAACTCCCCGTGATTACCGACCAGGGTACCAGTGCCATCACTGAAAGTGGAGCGAACTCTTAACGGGATGTTGCTCTCCATGGCAATCTCCACCGCACGGGGATGTATGACTTTAGCCCCTTCGCGGGCCATCTGGCATATCTCATTGTAGGTTACGGCATCCAACAACCTGGCATTCTTTACAATCCTCGGGTCCGCAGTCATAATTCCTTCAACGTCGGTATAAATATCGATAACTTCGGCCTCCAATGCCACTCCGAGAGCACTGGCAGTAACATCACTGCCTCCTCTGCCGAGAGTCGTGATCTCACCATCCTCTGAAACCCCCTGAAAACCGGCCACAACCACCACGTAATCCTGTTCCAGGTAGTTTCTGATCATGCTGGTATCAACGGCTACGATCCTTGCATCACCGTGATTGGAGCTGGTTCTTATACCTGCCTGCAGCCCGTTAAGAAACACAGCCCGCTCACCCTTAGATTGCAGTTTGTTGGTAAGAACAACCCCGGAGATGATCTCACCACATGACATCAACATGTCCAGTTCACGCCGACTGGGATTAAGGTTATCCTCTTTAACCAACCTGATTAGAGTATCCGTGGCATAAGGATCTTCCACCCTGCCCATAGCAGACACTACCACCACCACATTATTGCCTTTGTGGCGTTCCCTTTGAATTGCCTTGCAAACCATTTCCCTCTGGTCAGGGGTGGAAAGAGACGTTCCTCCGAATTTTTGAATTATAATTCCCAACTGGGACACCTCGCTGTCTATAATAAATTAGCCCGCGCTTCGCTATAGGCCGTTAAAATGTTCAAAATAAACCAGACGTCCACCGGATGGTTTGCAAAGCCGCATAATCGGATAAACTGGGCCAACAACGTTGCAGCCGGATCTAAAATAGATTATCCCTGACTACTACCTCTGCAATCTGTACAGCATTAGTTGCCGCGCCTTTACGGATCTGGTCGGAGGCCACCCACAGGTTTAGGCCGTTGTCAGCCGATATATCCTCACGAATTCTCCCAACAAAGACCTCATCACGGTTGGAAGTAAACCAGGGCATTGGGTATTCATTCGCCTGCGGGTTATCAACTACGATAACCCCGGGAGCCTGTCTCAGCACCTCCCGGGCCTCGCAAGCGGTAATTTTGCGCTCAGTTTGCAGGTTAATCGACTCGGAATGGCTTCTGAATACCGGAACCCTTACCGCGGTGGGACTGACCGCCAAGTCGTAGATGTGCATTATTTTTCGAGTCTCCCATACCAGCTTCATCTCTTCCCTGGAGTAATCCTTATCAACCCAGACATCAATATGGGGAATGAGATTAAAGGCTATCTGGTGCTGAAATACTTTACTCTCCAGCGGACGCCCATCCACGTAACAGCGTATCTGTTCCTTCAGTTCCTCAAGCCCGGCTTTGCCTGCTCCTGATACCGCCTGGTAGGTTGAAACGACTACCCGCTTCAGACCAGCTACCTGGTGAATAGGGTTTATGGCCACCACCATTATGATCGTTGAGCAGTTGGGATTGGCAATAATACCCTGGTGTTGTTTAATATCACCCGGGTTTACCTCAGGTACCACCAGCGGAACATCATCCCTCAGTCGGAAGGCGGAGCTGTTATCAATTACAACAGCACCTCTACTGGCTGCCTCAGGGCTCAAGACTTCACTAATCTCTCCTCCCACCGCCATGAGTGCGATATCGACACCCGCAAATTTTTCGGGGCTCGCTCCTTCAACGGTGATCTGTTCGCCCTTAAAAATGACCTTGGTGCCGGCTTCACGCGGGTCGGCTAAACATATCAAATTATTTACCGGGAACTTTCGTTCTTCCAATACTTTAAGCATTTCCTGCCCAACAGCGCCGGTGGCGCCAACTACTGCAATCCTTGCTCCAGCCACTTCTATGACCTCCCGCCCACAAAATCTAAACAGTATTTTAACACATCAGAGTGGGCTAACCAACATTATCAACCGGGCCGAGAATCAGGGGTTGAAACTGTTTGCCTTGCAGGGCATAGACAACCGTGTCAAACAGCTTATCCATATCCGCTACCAGAGAAGTTGATTTATTCACAGGGTCATCCTGCCGAAAGGGGACGAAATATACATTCTTGGCGTTAAGCAGGTATCCCAGGTTTCTTGCATTGATGCCCAGACCGTCATTGGTAGAGAGGGCAATAACCACCGGTCTCTGATTGCGTAACTGGGCCTTGATAGCCATCAATGCCGGAGTATCAGTTATACTGTTGGCCATCTTGGCCAGGGTATTCCCCGTGCAGGGTGCTACCACCAGCACATCAAACAGCTTTTGCGGCCCGATCGGTTCCGCACCGTTAATACTGGTTATTATCGGAGCATCTGTAATCTCCGTTAACTCTTGTTTAAGTTCCTCTACGGTGTGGAAACGGTTATCTGTGTAGTTTATGGAGTAGGATAAGACAAACGTTATCAAGGCACCTTCCTTTTTTAAAGTCTTAAGTACGGGAATTACCGCTCCAACCGTACAATGCGAGCCTGTCATAACAACACCGACTGACACGCCATTTAAAAGCACTGCACGTTTCCCTCCATTCAAGCAAGTTGTAACTGCTCGTAGGTCTTGATCATTGTGTTTTCAATTAACCGGGGTACAACCTCGGCTAATACTCGCCCTGCCATAACCGGTGCAACTTTCCCGGGTAAACCCGGTGCCAACAAGGCCTTGATACCATATTCATTGGCGGCTTCAAAATCGGTTCCTCCAGGAGCCGTAGCCAGGTCAATGATCAGGGTATCAGGACTCATCCGCCTCAGAATCTCGCTGGTTAACACCGATGCCGGGATGGTGTTAAATACTACGTCTATCCGGTTAAGGCTATCCGCCAGATAAAATAACGGAACCCTTTGACATCCCATCTCATAGGCCCGGGCAAGTTCTCCCTGGTCTCTTGAAACAACGGATACCGTCGCACCCAGAGCTTTTAGAGTCCGGCCAAGAGTCATGCCTACCCTTCCGAACCCCAAAACCATAGCGTGACTACCGTGGATGGTGGTTTTCATTTCCTGCATCGCAATCTGTATAGCCCCTTCAGCCGTTGGGATGGAATTAAGAATGGCTACATCATCCATTTCTCCGGTTTCAATAAGTGTAATCCCTAATCTATCAGTCCACTCTTGGAGGAAAGGGCGGGCGGAACCTATAATCAGCATAGATGGTATGGCCATCCCCTGCAGGGCTCTCTCAGTCAACTGCAGCTTTTCTTCAGTGTACACAGCACGTATATAGCCGTTAATATCGGTTCCAACCATCGGAAGTATCGCCACCTCCGCACCGTTTAACCCGTCCTCAACTGATCTGCTTATAAATGCGCCGTGTTTAATTTTCTCGCGGGGGAAGCCAACTACGGTAACGGTAGCCCCCAGGGTGACCAGCTCAGATACCAGTATCAGTTCCCGATCGTCCCCACCCAGAACCGCAATCTTGACCCCAGATAAGGCCGAACTCACAAAAATGCCTCCCTTTTAGGACTTTTATCTACTTACTACCAACATTATACGTAACCGATTTCAAGAAGGTGAAAACGGGAACCGGGGGGGACGAAGCAGGGGGACGGCAGCCTGTGTGAAAATTAAGAGCAAGTGCATGAAGATTCGTCGATATGCAGAATCACATATTCGCCGACTTGCGAGTGAGCGACGTTGTGACGAGCCGTTACATCCCCCAACGAAGTTTTTCTGAGTCCAGGGCGGGACTATTTTGCCAGGATGGCAAAATACCGGCATCGC
>JBLNCH010000152.1:0-4059 GCA_050260485.1 Bacillota bacterium
CTCTGAACTTCTCGACCAGGTAGTTGCATGCATCCCAGGGGTTCACACGGTCACCACAGGTAAATACATCGACTGCGGCGTATCCCAATTCCGGCCATGTATGTATGGCCAAATGCGATTCTGAGATGACCACCACACCACTAACCCCCTGGGGGCTAAACTTATGGAACACAAACTCTCTAATCTCGGCACCAGCCTCTAAAGCCGCGTTAATCATCGTTTCTTCAACTTTTTCAACATCATTAAGGAAATCAAAGCTGCACCCATAGATCTCGGCAAGGATGTGTCGCCCTAAAGACTGCACCCGTTCTCAACCTCCCTTCCAAATTTAAACACCGAAAGGGTTGATGAGAAGTAACCTAATTTCCTCTTTTTTCAACCCTTTATCGACCTCCTCCATTTTCAATCAAAAATCATTTTAGCATATTGCTTGGTCATGTCAACAGAGAATCCCTATCTTCTTCAACGACTTTTAACTATTTTTGTTGAGCCTTTAATTACCGGCTACGACCACGTTTTTTAGTACTCCAATACCTTCAATTTCGACACAGATCTCGTCACCCACCTCCAGGGGCCCAACGCCGCTGGGGGTTCCGGTCAAGATTACATCCCCGGGATTAAGGGTCATCACCTCCGAAACGAAGGCAATCAGTTCTTCAACGCTAAAAATCATCTGACTGGTATTCGAATGCTGCCGAACCTGCCCGTTTACCCGAGCCACTATCTCCAGGTCGCCAGGTTTGATATCGGTTTCGATCCATGGTCCCAATGGACAAAAGGTGTCAAAGGATTTGGCCCGAGTCCACTGGTTGTCGCTGACCTGTAGGTCACGTGCGGTAACGTCATTGCCGCAGGTGTAGCCCCAAACCTTGCTTAATGCTTTATCTGGCGAGACATGGCGGCAGGTCTCGCCTATTACAACCGCCAGCTCCGCCTCGAAATCCACCCTTAAGCTTATTCCTGGGTATATTATATGCGAATTGGTTCCAATGACTGCCGATGACGGTTTCAAAAATATTACGGGCTCGTGAGGAACATGGTGGTTAAATTCGGCGATATGGTCCCTATAGTTGAGGCCAACCCCGATCACCTTGCCGGGCATCACCGGGGCCAGAAGCTTTACATGATCTACCGCATGGGACCTGCCGGTAAACCTGGCCTTTTTATAGCCCGGTGCCTCGATCTCCAGGATCCGTTCCTGTTCAACGATCCCATGCCGGGGTTCTCCATCCCTTATAAATCTAATGTAGCGCATGCCTTGACCTCCGCATATTCTTTTACCCTCAGTGGTGGGGGGACTGCCGGATCAATATCTTACTCTATTCGGCTGAGCTGTTTAGTCAAAGTTTTTTACTATTAATCCCAGCCCTTTTTGGAAAGCGACCTCGATATCGCCCAGGGAATTTTTCAGTTGACAGTTGAAATCAACCGCCAGGTCCATCACCTTTTCAGCCAAGTCCTTTCCCTTGGGCGTCAGAAATACCCTTATCGCACGGCGGTCCTGAGAGTCGAGTCTTCTTTCCAGCAATCCCTCATTCTCCAGCTTATCAACCAGCACCGTCATGGAGGAACTGTCAATCTGAGCTTTGGTGCCGATTTCTTTCAGGGTTGACCCGTCTTCCTCCAGCAAGGCGAACAAAACGAAAGATTGAGGCACACTTACACCGTACTCTTCCAAACGGGATGCCAGGTAACGATCAATCTTCTTCATGGCTGTTCTCATCAAGAAACAGGTGAACTCAGTAAAACCTTCCATCTAACATTTCCCTTTCAATATTACACATATTAAATATATAGCTTTATAAAGTTTAACCCCCAGTAATTCGGCATGTCAATAATCGTGGTTTTTTGTAAACCATGAGTTTCAGTAGGCTCCAAGGTATTGCCGTGCACATCTGGTACTCTGCCATACGGCGGTCAAATCACCAGTAAATCAATATGACAACGGAAATGATCCAGAGTACAACCGTCACCAGCAGAGTCCGATCCTTGTAGACCAGTTCGGTAGGATCCCCGCCCAGCTCGTGTTTGAACACCAGGTAGAGGTAGCGAAAGACACCAAATACCACGAAAGGCAGTGTAAATACCAGGTTTTCGGTCTGGAAGGCCGCAATCACTTCCGGATCCATGGTATAGAGAGCATAGGCCACCACGGTTGCAGACGAGGCGACCCCAAATAACTGCCTTAGAAGAGGTTCGTTGTACTCCTCCAGAACCTCGCGGTGATTGGCCGAATCCTCCCGCATCAATCTCAGTTCATTGTATCGCTTGCCCATACCCAGCAGGAGCGCCAGGAAGAAGGTGGCGACCAGCATCCACGACGAGGGCGGTACCGCTATGGCATATGCTCCGGCCAGAACCCGCAGCACAAAGCCTACTGCGATCAGCATGGTGTCAAGTATTATTATGTTTTTACCCCATAGTGAGTAGTAGATATTCATCAGCAGGTATACCGTCAGGATACCGGCTACAGCCATGTCCAACCACAAAGCAAGAAAAGCTCCGCAGCCCAAACATATGCCGCCGGTGATTGCCGCCTGCGGTATGGTCAGGAGCCCCGCCGGCAAGGGGCGGTTTTGCTTACGGGGATGATACTTGTCCCGATCCAGGTCCACTATATCATTCATGGCATAGAGCGAACCCGATACCAGAGAGAACGCAAAGAAAGCCGCCACCGTCTTCAGCAACAGCGGGATATTAAAAAGCTGCAGTGAAAAGACCAGAGGAGCAAACACAAAGAGGTTTTTAACCCACTGCTTGACCCGTATCAGCTTGATTACGGCAGTCAACTTCATGAACACCGGTATCACCTCCCCCAAGATTACAGGGAATCCGGGGCTGCGCTCCGCCCCTGGTCCTTGAAGAACCAGCCGTAGGCCAACATCACCAGGAATAACGGGGTGAGCGGCATGTGGTACCGTCCCTGAACCTCAATAAATATATGTAGAAAAAAGAAGGCCAGGAAGAGGGACATGATATAACGGTAACCCGCATCCTTTTCCATTCGGAAGCCAATTATAGAACTTAAGATTAAGAGCAGTATTAAGGAATAATAGAGCTGCGAGACCCCACGGTAGGTTCGGAGTGGTTCTTCTTCATCGATTATCATCCTGCCCTGGGCATCAATATTGGCCCACTCGAAACCAAAGGTATCTACTGACCACATATTGTAGATCTTTGTGGGAACCATGAATTTGAAATCCTCACTCCGGCTGAGCCGCCAGAGGGCCAGCTTGAAGGCCTCTCGGTTGACTTTTTCCGCGTTATTGTCGTATTTGATTAAAAGGCTCTTCAAGTAGTCATAATCCTCCCGGTTCCAATAACCACCCGACTCAACATTGGTCCCCATAACGAATACCATGCCGAAGGTGCCCTTCTCCCACAGGATCGGCTGCTTATACAGCACGCTCTTTAACGCGAGGAACGGGAGCAACATCAAATAAAACGAGAGCAGAACCACCACCCCGTATTTGATGGCTCGTTTCAGGTGACCTGGAAACAGCTGCAGGGTTAGAAATCCCATGAAAACCAGGAGATATATCATTCCCACCGGCCGCACCACCTGTGAGAGTCCGAGAAAGAAACCGGTAAATATCAGGTTCTTTATCCTGTAGTCCTGCATAAACCTGATGCTGAAATAGATACCTGCCAAGACCAGGGTGATGAAAAGGATCTCGCTGTTGATCACGTTGTTCATAAAAACCTGTGAGGGAAGAAGCGCGTAAAGGATGGCGGACACAAAGCCATATGACTGTCCTATCAGACGTTTGGTCACCAGATAAAGCAGCCAGATGGAAACCAGTGACAGGATCACGTTCAGGTATTGGGCCAGTATTATCTTGGCCCCCAGGAGTTTATATATGAGTCCTATTAACAGCGGATATCCCCAGGGTTTGCCCTCAAGCAGGGCTAGCGCCTCCCAGTTTCCCTGGCTTACCCCCGTGGCGGACAGGTGATAGGTTGCATAATCATAGATCGGTTGGGTGGGCAGGTTATGTATAAAGTAGAGCCGGATCCCGGCTGCAAGCGCAAGAACCAAAAGCATTGCCCAGCGGGCAT
>JBLNCH010000153.1:0-4426 GCA_050260485.1 Bacillota bacterium
GGCGGGACTATTTTGCCAGGATGGCAAAATACCGGCATCGCGGCATGGATGCCGCATATGCCGGCTGTCCCGCCCAAAGAAAAACGAGTTGCGGGGATGTAGGCGAGGAACATAGGAGCGAGCCGCAAGCCGGCGAATATGCTTAGCATGCATAATAATACGCAACAAATCCAGTTTTCACACAGTCTGACGGCATTCTGTTGTCTGTGTTGTTTGCGCCCTGTCATCCTGATGGTTTACCGCTAACTCAATTAGTTGCTTATAATCATCATAGAATACCTCCTGCGGTCAAATAAAGAGAATTATTGCCTGTAATAAAAGATTGAGCGGCAGGGTGCTGCTAACCAGCACTTGCCGCTTGATTAGTATGGGAGTTCACTGAGTATGGTGTTAATTATTACAGCAACGATTGGGTAAACACCCTTTATTTCTTCATTCCTGTGTAGATCAGAATCGCATCCCGCAGGAATTCGGCCAGACCCGGCTGGTGCTGGTCATAGTATGCGGTGAATCTCTCATCATCCACATACATCTGGGCCAGTCCGGCATGGGCTTCTTTGCTGTAGGTGCCCCAGGCGCAGCTCAGCCATTGACGGTGCAGAACTGCAGCTTTCTGAGCCAGATCGCTGCCTGGGTCCCCGGTGGCAAAGGCCTCCTTAAGCGTTTCAATGATGCTGGCCCCCAGGTTTTCATATTCCCGGTATTGCTCCTCAGTCATGTTCACGAATCTCTCATAGGACTGATTTACAGTTTCATCGCCGTATTTGGCCCTGATTTCTTCGCCATACTTCTTCTCGTTCTCTTCAATGAGTTTTTTCTTAAAACCTGCAAACTTTTCGGAATCGCTCATCGTAACCCTCCCTTCAGTTAAGGCTATCGTCTTTTCAACATTGGCAATCAGCAGTTCGAGCTGTTGCTTCCTTTCCAGGAGTTTCTGGCGGTGTTCTTTGAGTGCTTCCAACGCATTAAAAGATGGTGCGGTCAGTATCTCCCTGATGCTTTCCAGACGCACACCCAGGGTTCTGTAAAACAGAATCTGCTGCAGCCGGTCGACCTCAGCCTGACCATAGATCCGGTACCCGGAGGTATTAATTCTTGCCGGCTTAAGAATTCCTATCTCATCATAGTACCGGAGGGTTCTGGTACTGACGCCCGCCAAATTGGCAAGTTTTTGTATGGTGTATTCCAACGCCATCACTCCTACCATCCAACTATAAACCTTTACGTAACGAGAAGGTCAATAGTATATTATAGCAATTGGGCTGAAGGAAGGTCAGCAAGAACTGACGGTCTGCTGGCGAGTGAAAAACCCGGGGTTTCCCCAATTAAAGATCAGCTGGTGAAAGTATCCTACCGGTAGGTTCCGCGGTAAAGACGGGTAAAGATATCGGCTGCCCGGTTATCCCTTCTTAATTCCACTGCTTTATGCAGGCAGAGCTCGTGACAGCACATACACTCGATACAGGAGCTGTAATCTATTTTCTTGCTTTCCCGGTCTATGGCCTGAACCGGGCAGCTCTCGACACACATATTGCAGTCCTTGCAGAGCTTAAGATTGATCCGGGATCTGGTCTTTAAGAAATCGATCAGTTTTACCAGTATAGCATGGTTGCTTTTCCTGGAACTCCGAAATCTTCTGGGCAGCTTGAAGTTGAGGAGAAGAGGCGGTGCATCAAAATCCCCGGCAATTTCGATTTTTGCCGGGTCTGATTCTCCCAACTGCCTCTCCCGGGCACTCTCCAGGATCGGTATATCTTCAACCACCATTCCCAGCATGGCCGCCGCGACAGTATCTAAGGCCAGAGGATCGGTGCTGATCAGGATCTTTCCTGCATGATACACCTCACCAGCGGTAGGTCCTTCTCCCTGCATGGCCGTGATTCCGTCCATAATATGCAGGCCTACCCTGACCGCCTGGTGAATATCGGCAATGGTTTGTCCCAGGTCTTTAGGATTGGGGGCCAGACGGTGATATTCAGCTTTTTTCAGTCCGGGAATGCAGCCAAAGAGGTTCTTTATTGCCCCGGTATATATCCCTGCGGAATGGGTTTTCAGCTTGGGCAGGTTGATGACAAGGTCAGCTTCAAACATGGGACGGGCCAGATACATCCTGCCAGTCCGCCCGCTGGCGGGGATAACCTCCACTACCCCTTCCTTATCAAAATTCTTGATGACGGCCCCTTCTTCCCTGGCTACCTTCACCAGACCGGAAACCACCAGACTCTGGGCCGTGGGAGCGATTCCCGCAATGGAACCGCCGGAACTGTCCCCGATCCAGACTATACATCCCCGTTCCTTTAAAATCCGGGTCAGGGCACGAACAAATTCGGAGTGGGTAACAGCGGCGGTATCGGAATGTTTGGGCCCGATCAGGTTAACTTTCAGCAGGACTCGCATTCCCGGTGATACAAATCTTTCCCAGCCTCCGAGGAGTTCCATCCCCGAAACAAGGCGTCTCTTGATTACATCAGGATCATAATTGGTACAGTTCTTGATGATAACTCGACTCAAATATCGATAGCTCCTTCCCTGGAGACTTACAGATTTATGGTTGTAGCCATATATCTGGGTTCCTCCTATAAATTATATTATCGGCCGTGCAAAGAAACCGGATTACGGAAACAAACACTGAGGGCTTTATTAGAATCTTGTCCATTTATTTTTTCATACATCCGGCCAACAGTTAAACGTGCCAACGATTACGGTAATAAAGGTCATCCGGTATTGAACATAGAATACTCTTAAAGCACCAACACCAAACGATACCCATCTGGGATCGTATGAGCGGAAACAGTTAAACCTGGAGCGGGGGGATTCATATGGTAACGGAAATGCCGTTGACGGTCAGAGAGCAATACCCATTTGAGGCTCACTACCTGAAGGTTAATGGGCGGATCATGCACTACCTGGATGAAGGTGACGGGGAGCCTATTCTCCTCTTGCACGGCAACCCGACCTGGACCTTCTTATACCGCAAATTCATACCTATCCTCGTTGAAGCGGGGTACCGGGTGGTCAGTCCGGACCTGATTGGGCTGGGCATGTCGGAAAAGCCCTGTAATGACTATTATAATACCCTCTTGCATCACACCTCCAACCTTGATCAGCTGGTGAACCAGCTTAACCTAAAAGGTATTACCCTGGTTATGCAGGACTGGGCGGGGCCGATCGGGCTGGGCTATGTGATAAGAAGGCACGAAAACGTGAAGGCCATGCTGCTTATGAGTACCTGGGCCTGGACAGATGTCTCTCCTTTCCACAGCTCGATTTTCCCCTGGCGAATGATGCACGCGCCGGTGGTGGGACCTTATCTCCTTCAGCGCCGCAATGCTTTAACCGAGAGAGGTCTCTGGTTAAGCGTGGTGAACCGGGACCGGATGACGGAAGAGGTTATCGATGGCTATCGTTTCCACCTGCAGTCTTACGATGAGCGCGGGGCTTTTCTGCGTTTCCCCCGTATGATTCCCCTGGGGGAAAAGAATAAAGAGAACACCGGCTATCACGTAATCAAGCAGATCGAAGAACAATTGCCCGGGATTACCATCCCTACGCTTATCATCTGGGGAGAGCCGGATGATGTTTTTCCCAAGGAGTGGGCAGAGCGCTTCTATGAGATTCTTCCCCATGCCCAAAAACCGATTTACGTTCAGGCCAAGCACTTTATCCAGGAGGACGAGCCCGAATTCATCTCCCGGGAATTGATCCGATTTTTAGAAGGCTTATGAAGGAGTGAAGGTTGTGCATTGGATTCAATTTGTTGATAAATTGCCGGGTTATCGCCGGGAACTGGTGCTTACCGAGACCAGGTTGGACCATTACGATGAGTTTCGTCGATTCTTTCGCGAGGAGTTAAGACTTGACCCTGGGGACGTGGATGGGGGTAATAACCACTATTTCCGGGCCGACAGCGGACGGATTTATGAGATCGTCTTTGTGGGTAAAACCGGGCGTCCCTTCCCCTGCGGGCTGGAAATCCTGCTGCTGGTCCAGGATATAGACCCTCTTCCGGAAGACGACGAAATAGATAAGGATCTGTGGGAGTTTCTCCGATGGATGATTGCCGGGGTAGGTGGCGAATGGACGTTGGAAGCGTTAGAATCTACAGGCTATCTCTACCGGGTACCTTTTGCCAGACGGCCGGCCAAGTGATATCTGGTTGTGATGAGGGGCAGACCTGGGGCTATGGAGTAACTGGAGTGCAGATTTCTCCTGAACATCGGCCGGGATGGCATTATGTGTTATCCGGGTTAACCGGACCGGCATTGACAAAACAGCCCTGGGCTGTGGCTACAATGCGGCCTTCGCTCATTACGGTGGCTCGGGTGAAGATCAGCCGTGACCCGCTGGAAACAACCTCTGCCTCAACCACGACCTCAGCACCCACCTGGGGAGAATTGATAAGGTGTAGGGTTAGTTCCGCCGTGAC
>JBLNCH010000154.1:0-3773 GCA_050260485.1 Bacillota bacterium
ATAAGGCCCGATCAACCGATTGAATCACACTCAATAATTCCTCCCTCAACCTCCGAGCCACGATACTGTCGGAGGACCAGGTCCTGAAACCTGAATCTCAGCCAGATCTTGGTGAGGTTTAGCCTATAGACCGTAAGCTCCCGCCAGATAACCTAGTGGATGAACTACCTTTAGATCCTTCAACTGTATTCCCAGATAAAACCGGCAAACTGGACACTGGGTAACTACTTTGTCCGCTTGGGTTTCTCGTATATCCTCCAGTTTATGAGAACGTATCTTTTCGGCCAGCTCACGGTGTTCCAGGTAGAAAGTACCGGCCGCACCGCAGCATCTTCCCGGCTCCTCCATCTCCGTTAACTCGGCTCCGGGAATACTGGCTAGCAGTTTACGGGGTGCATCATCTACCGTCGGGGACCATCCCCGGTGACAGGGTTCGTGGTAGGTGTACTTTCCGGGAAGTTCGCCTGGTTCTACCGCCAATCCCAGGTTATTCAAGAAATCGGTTGCTTCCCAGAACTTGTCGCTTACCAGCTTGATCTTTTCCTGCAAGGGGTCGTTATCCGGATACACCTTGGCCGCCTTGGTTTTGAAGGCCATACCGCACGAGGTGCAATCAGTAACAATAGCCTCGACATCCAAGCCGGCCAGGATCTCGATATTGGTGCGCACTGACTCCTGGGCGCCCTCCAGATCACCTTCGGCCAAAGCCGGAATGCCGCAGCAGACGATGCCCGAAGGAATAACAACTTCTACCCCGTTATGAGCCAGAACCTTGACTACGGCGGTACCGGTATCAGGAAACAGGAAGTTGGTCCCGCATCCTACAAAATAGGCAACTCGCGCCCGTTTTTCTCCGCGGGGTTCAATTGTTCCACCCATCTGGCGGTCAAAAGGAACCGCTGCCAGGGTAGGCATTTCCAGGGAAGTGATATTAAGCTTCTGCGCCACTGATCCTGCCCTGCTCAGCACCCCTGCCAGCCCCCGCTGGTTTAACACCTTACGCATCACGAACTTCTTCAGGGAATCAACCGTTCCCGATTCTGCGCTCAGTTCAATGCGCGCCGCCGTTATAATGTCATCACACGGTACCTTGCTGGAACAGCTGCGGGTGCAACTGGTGCACAGGAGGCATCGGTTAATAATCTCCTTGACCCGGGGTGTAACTGGCATTGTCTTCTCGATCAAGGCTGCATTGATCAGATTCAAGCGAGCCCGGGCTACGTGACTCTCCAGCAGATCTTCCTGATAAACCGGACAGGTGGCCTGGCAGTACCCGCAGTGGGAGCACTTGTTTATAACCCGGGCATAATCGGTCAGCTTCAACACCGGCAATCACCACCTTCCGGCCAAATCTTTCCGGGATTCATTATGTTAAGCGGATCGAAAGCCTGTTTTATCCGTTTCATAAGCTCAATCTGGGCTTCTCCCAGTTCCCAGGCCACGAATTCCGATTTGTGGATACCGATCCCGTGCTCACCCGAGATAGTTCCACCCAGCTCCAAACCCTTTTTCAAAAGCTCACCGATGGCGATCTGGGATTTCTCATCCAGTTCCGGGCTGGTCTGGAAGTGGAGAATGGTAGGATGAATGTTGCCGTCTCCTGCGTGTCCACCTAACCCTATCCCCACACCCGTGGAAGCGGACACCTCCTGAACCATCCTTACCATATGCGGCAGCATATTGCGCGGTACGGTTAAATCTTCGGTGATTACCCGTTCCAGAATGGTCATTAACAAGGGATACAGGTTGCTCCGCGCCTTCCAGTAGCTGGCAGCCTCTTTTTCATCCTCGAGTACCCTGACCTCACGGGCCCGCATCTCTTTACAAAGGTTGGTGATAACGGCGGTATCATAATCTACCTGGTTTCGGGTTCCATCCACCTCGATGAAGAGGTAGGCCTCGGCATCGCCTGCCAGGGGCGGAGAAATGATATTGTTCATAATCCCCACTGCTGCCTGACTGAGGTATTCCAGCATGGAAGGAACCGTACCCCGGGCTATGATTTCCGAAACCATTTCAGCGGCCTGCTCCGGGCTTTCACAGATTACCACTATCGTTTTGTGCTCCGGCGGCAGGGCAATAAGACGCACGTTGATCCGGGTTATGACCCCCAGAGTCCCTTCTGATCCGGTCATCAGGCGGGTGATATCATACCCTACCGATTGCTTGACAAACTTACCCCCACTGTTGATAACCGTTCCGTCCGGTATTACAAATTCCAATCCCAGAACATAATTGCCAGTGGTGCCGTACTTTACTCCCCGGGGTCCTCCCGCCCGGGTAGCAACATTGCCTCCCAGGGTACAGACACTCATGCTCTGCGGATCAGGTGGGTAAAACAACCCCATTTTTTCCACTGTTCGATGAAATCTGGATAAGACCAGTCCGGCTTCAACGGTGGCCGTCATGTTGCGCGCATCTATCTCCAGGATCCGGTTCATGCGCTTCATATCCATCACGATCCCACCGTGAACCGGGGTACAGGCACCTGACAGGCCGCTGCCGGCCCCGCGCGGTGTCACCGGTATCTGGTGCTTGCTGGCATATTTCATAACTCGGCTTATTTCCTCGGTGGTGGTAGGTAAGACGACGGCGTCAGGCATACTGCGCTTAAAATAATGAGTAGCGTCATTGGTATAAGCCAGCAGATCCTCCGGATCAGTCCGTACCCGGCTCCTATCCAATATCAGTCCCAGGTCCAGAGACAACCCTTTCACAAACACATCCCCTCCTCCTAAGGTGGTACTGATTAAAACCGGTTTATCACCCCTTTCCTGCTGGAGGATACCGGCAAGTTCTCTCACTGGGTATTTGCCGGCGTACTTTCCAGCTTCATCCGGTTACGGTTAGAAGAAAAATTAAAGGTATCGTTGCCGTATCTTTGATGAGAGCACGCATTACGCGGTTTCGCTCCCCTCAACCAGGATGATGCCTACCTCCAAGGGACCGTGCATACCCAGGGTAGGAGTCAGCAGGATGTCAGCGGTACGGCTTACCCCCGATATAATGGTCACCGCACTGGGCATAGGCTCTTGCTGTTTAATAACCAAAGCCAGGTCTTTCATGCTTTTCAGCAGTCTTTCAGTGTATAGTATCCCGATATGAACCGGGGGGCTGACGGAAGGAAGCCGGGGAGCATCAATCCGGTGAAATATAACCACGGAAGCGGTTTCAGCGACCCCCCAGTCACAGCAGGTTATCCCCACATCGCAGGTGAAGGCCTTCTCCTGGTATTCCTTTTCACTCAGTTCCCAGGTTGATATATACTCGGCGTTTAACTCCCGGGCCGCCTTTTTCAGGCCTGCATTATCCAGCCGCTTGTCCTCAACCACGAGCAGGGATTTTACTTCCCTATCACCCAGCAGTTCAAGAACTCCCTGGGCTATGGCATCCTTACCCGGGACGACCGTCACCTTGGCAGACACGATCTGGGCTTCACGCTGGAAAACCTCAACCTCCCCTTTGGCGGGCTGCCCGGGAGCAGCGGCAGCGGGTTTGGTGGGTGACACCTGGCGTTTAGCCGTTCTAAGACGTCCCAATATCTCTTCACGGGCATTACTGGCCATGAGTCACACTCCCTTCTTTGCCTGCGCTAAGCTTAACGTTTTGGGATTCTTGGGAGGCCCACCACTCCCGGAAGGTATAAGGAGCTGGAGCCGGGAGGTCCCGGTACTGAAACCATCCCTTGAGTATGGGCAGGGCATTAATACGGCCATTCTTGATATATCTCCTCAGGAAATAACGACCTAATCTGGCACCAACCCGGTAGCGCC
>JBLNCH010000155.1:0-11483 GCA_050260485.1 Bacillota bacterium
CCCCATTTTTAAAAAGATAGAGGGAAGAGAGGACGATATCTTTGTTGCGCTTGACGGTACACTTATACACGGGCATTATTTCAACCATATTGTCCGTATTTTAAACGGCTTTTCACAATTCCAGATAATACAGACGGATAAAAACAATATGGTATTGAAAGTCGTGAAAGGAGAAAAATGGGATGAAAACGAGCTGACATTCTTTTTGTCAGAAGTGCTTAAGAAGATGGGCAATGTAAACATTGTCGTTGAATATGTAAACGAAATACCTCTATCACCCTCGGGCAAGACACGTTATGCAATAAGAGCATTCGAATTATAATCGAGTAGGTTAGCGCCGCAGTAATTAGCTGCGGCGTTAGCCTTCTCACAGAACCGTAAGCACGGGCCTCGTATGGTTCCTGATTTTAAATTGCTAGAGGATTGCCCTGGCAAGTGCGATACCTCGTGTACACAATGTTTGCGCCATTATTTACAAAGGCTAATTGTTATTGTACATTTATTGTCGTTAATTGCCTTGATATATTCCTACGAATAGATAGTTCCGAAAATAGCCCACAGACATCAATGCTATCATCTCATTCCATATTGAGACGATTAGACAAAATAAGAAATAAAAACAGGAAATAGCACACAATGTGTCGAATAATGAAAAAAATATCAAAGGGCATTCTCGCTTGAATCGGTGTAAAAGGAGGTGTATATCAATGGCATTTTTCAGCAATACAACTATGAAGATTGCAAACCAGGATTATCACAAAAATCAGGTGATTGAATGTCCGTTTTGCCGACAGAGCAACTCATTTGTCTATAATAAGGAAATTGCCTCCTGTCCAAATTGTGGTCATGATTTATGGAACCTGGAGGCGGGATACTATGGTTTACTCGACATGTTTTCGGGGGAGGAGAAATGGGGGCCTCAATTTAACTGGTCGGGCCCAGGTGCGGGACTGGTTGGCTCGTTTTCAGCTGGTCATCATACCAGGTGCCGTCGCATTTAGTTGAAATGGGATGTTTAGTGTGACAATATGCTACATGACAACTAAAATCCCGGCTGAGTCCGTTATACAATTGTATACCTTTAGCACTTGAAGTATTGAATAATAAAATCTAACGAGATATCATGTAATCAGTATAAATAATAAATTAGGGGAAGGAGATAATCAATGAGGACAAGCGAACAATACAAAAAAGATTTGGCCAAGAAGTACAAGAACTTGTACTTTAATGGTCAAAAAATTGACCGTCTTGATCCGTTTCAAGAAGGCGCCATAAATGTTATGTCTCTAACATTTGACGCCGCATGGGACCCCGAATTAAAGGATCTCTGCACGGCCACTTCTCACCTTACCGGCGAGACCATTAACCGCTTTAACCACATTCATCAGAACACTACCGACCTGCACAAGAAACAAGACATGACCCGCGCGTTGTGTAACAAAGTTGGACAGTGTATCCAGAGATGTATGGGTATTGATGCTGCTAACGCGATCAATACAGTATCATTTGAAGCTTCGAAGAACCCCGATCGGAAGACCGATTACTATGCTAACTGGCTCAAGTGGCTGGAATACTTCCAAAAGAACGACCTGGTTGCCAGTTGTGCCCAGACCGACCAAAAGGGCGAAAGGCTAAAAAGACCTGGTCAACAAACCGACCCCGACATGTATGTACATGTAGTTGAAGAGAAGGCTGACGGAATAGTCGTAAGAGGCTGTAAGGTTCATATCTCCGAGGCCTCTATTTCGGATGAGATTCTGGTCGTTCCCAACCGTGCCCTGATGCCGGATGAGAAGGAATATGCCGTATGTTTTGCGGTTCCATCAGACCATCCCGAAGTGAAGCAAGTAGTTTCTTTCCATAATAACCATCCCCGGGAAATCTTCAAGAGAGGGTTTGACGCCGGGTACACTGATTCCTATATCATCTTTGATAATACCTTTATTCCATGGGAGCGCGTTTTCCTTTGCGGAGAAACTCAACATGGTGGTGTAGCTGCACTGCTGTTTGCACTCTTCCACCGTCATAGCTATTCCGGTTGCAAACCGGCCTGCCTCGACTATGTTCTTGGTTTGGCTGCTAATGCTGCTGAAATCAATGGAATCGAAAAGACCTCCCATGTCAGAGAGATGCTGGCCAAACTGATCATGACCGGTGAGCTCGGATATGCTGCAGGTTACACCGCTTCCGACCTTGGCAAACCTGAGGTTTATATGCCTGGTAAGGGCTTTGTTCCTTATGGCCCGGGCAGCTATATTCCTAATTCCATCTATGCTAACGTGGGAAGATGCCTGACTGGTGAGGCTGTGTTCCATGAGCAGGAGATCCTGTGTAATATTGCTGGCGGACTGCCTGCTACCTTCCCGCAGGAAAGAGATTTCGAACATCCGGAAATTAAAGAGCTCCTCCGGAAGTATGTCAATAGGAATCCCAAGATTCCCATTGATGACCAGATTAAGTTCTGGTTCCAGTTTATCGACTTCACCTGTTCACATTCCGGCGGTTCCATGAATTATGGAAACTACCATGGTGGAGGTTCCCCGATTATGGAACAGATCGCAATCACCACCCAATATGACATTAAGAAGAGAAAAGACATGGTTAAGAAGATCGCAGGTATAAAGGTTGACTAATTAGTAACCTGAAGTTACGGTTTAATTCGACAGGTTAACAGGGGAGCGGACTTATCGTTCACTCCCCTGTTTTATATTTAGAACAGATTTCGTTCCTGCTGTCCCCATGTCCCAGTTTTTAGATGTAAATAGACTTTACTGTTAGATGGGGGTCTTTCCATAGTTGGCGGATTACCTGTTGCGTACTCACGGGATTATGGGTGCTGGTATAAAAGTGCTCCCGGCCCGAAGCCTGATGCGGGTTCAACAGGTCATGACTCTCTAGCACCCGGTAGACCTGTTTGGCCACTGCCTGGCCGGTGTCGATAACGGTAACCCCATCTCCGACCAGTTTTTCTATCAGTGGGCGAAGAAACGGATAATGGGTGCAACCCAGAACGATGGTATCAACCCCTTGTGAGAGCAATCGATCTAAGTAGCCTCTTAAAAGCTCTTCGGTATCAGGATGTTCCAACCTGCCGGCCTCCACCGTTTCGACCAGTCCAGGACATGGCTGGGTATAAACCTCGACTCCCTCGCCAAATCTCTCCACCAGCGAGTTAAACCGCTCTCCAGCCAGGGTAACTCCGGTTGCCAGCACCCCTATACGCCCGTTGCGCGTAGCGCAGGTGGCTGGTTTCACGGCAGGTTCAGTCCCAACCACTGGAACCCCTATTGATTGTCGCACCTCGTTTAAGGCGGCTACCGAGGTGGTATTGCTGGCGACTACGATCATTTTGGCCCCCAGGGATAACAGAAAGCTACTTATCAACCGAGCCCGCTGCCGTATTAACTCAGGAGACTTATTGCCATAAGGGCAATATAAGGAGTCTGCAAAGTACAGCAGATCTTCGACAGGCAGGAGACGACGGACCTCCTTCATAACCGAGATTCCACCAACTCCGGAATCAAAAAAACCTATTGGCTGACTGCTTGACACAAATAAAACACCTCTCCAGAGACTGACCACTGACGAATTCCGGACTGTAATACAACGGGTCAATGCACAATTAATTTATAATTACTGCTGGGAGTATTCTTCCCTTATTCTACGTCACTTGTGTATTTATTGCAGGTCAATTAAAGAAATAACCGCCAACCGTTCATATTGGATCGTACAACCGGCTGGGGAATACCTGGAAAACAAAAAAGGTAACCCTGGTAAGTTACCCGGTGCCGGTTGCCAAGTGAGTAAAATCTAAATATATTAAGGGTTGTATCTGCGAGGCAATTTTTGGCCACAGTGGCATCCATAAACGTTATAGGCTGGCCAAGCATACCATTACTCCTTGATTTCTATGCCCCCCAACACTGCAAGCGCGTTAATAACCAGTGTAGAACTGTGTTCGCCAGTACCCTCGCGCTTTACGTGATTGCTGGCAATAATTCCCCCATCACTTTGGTGCAGAAAATCTACACCTCCCAGGATGGCTGTGCCCTGGCAGTCAACACCCATTCCGCGGGGAATGCGAATATCAATTCCTCCCATTATGGCAGTCAGATTGAGGGTTATCTCACCTGGTGGAATTTCAGCTACTGTCAGGTCAAGTTCAACTCCACCCATTATGGTCAGCCAGCTTCCTGCAGAAAGCTTCCAGCCTGGATACTTCATTTCCAGACCACTCATTATTGCCAGACGGGTGCGTCCTGCTCCCATCGAAGGTCTCTTGAGAATTGCAAACCCGAGCAGGATCAGGAGTACTGCCCAAAATAGCCCCCACAGTTGGGAGAAGTTGTAGTCGAAGTAGCCCAGATTGCGGGCCACAATGGCCAATCCCAGCCCTATCAGGATAAGACCGGTTACAACAATTCCAGTTCCAGCCTTTCTCCCGTCATTGCCAGGGAAATTTCGTCCCAGGATGTCGATTCCCCAGATAACCAGAAGCAATGGCCAATAGGTAATAAAGATCTCTTTAAGATCCAAACGGGTAAATCCCAGGTTGTTTAGCAACCATACCACACCAACTGCAATGATGAACAGGGGAAAGAGTTTTGGCCGCGAGTGTGAATTAAACATTATAGCCTCCCATGATTAGAGTCTTGTTCTACCTTATCGGCAGACATATTGTTAATGTGACTTGCAACATCCTAATCGATCTTCTTTTGTTACAGGAAAACCATCCTGCCAAATCATTCATTATGTACTAATCAAGGTTATCCCATATTCTGGATTCACTGAAATGAGCCAGGAGTTCACCATCCAGTTTTCCATCTTTGACCATGAACCCCATGATTCTTAAAGCAGCCTCGGGACTCATACCCTTCTTGTAAGGCCGGTCAGCGGCGGTAAGTGCATCAAAAACGTCCAGTAATGCCAGTATTCTGCCTTCAGGAGGAATTGAATCTCCTTGCAATCCCA
This sequence comes from Bacillota bacterium, assembly GCA_050260485.1. GTDB lineage: Bacteria > Bacillota > Syntrophomonadia > Syntrophomonadales > DTU052 > DTU052. The sequence continues at coordinate 4,972 of JBLNCH010000155.1, forward strand.
GGGGATAACCTTTTCCATCCAGTTGCTCATGGTGGATTCCTGCCCAGTAAGGCACGTTTTTATACTTTCGGATAAACGGTATTTTTGCCAGCATGCGGTTGGTATACTGCACGTGATCTTCCATAATCCGGCGTTCCTCTTCGGTCAGGGTTCCCCGGGCCACACTCAAGGCCTCGACCTCCTCGGGGGTAAGCCAGGGCTGTGCTTGACCTGATCTGTCCAGGTAAACCCGTTTGCTAATATCGGAGAGCTCCTGAGCAATTTCCGGGGTCACTACTAATGAAGGATCGTTGACCCTGAGGATCAGTTCCCTGGTTGTTTCCACCCGGGCAAGTTCCTCTTCGATGTAACGGTTATCCTCACCGTTTAATTGCGCTGTCAGGGCTGCCAACTGGAGGCTGGTTGCTATGTAGTCCAAACGCTGCAGCACCAGTTCCAGCCTGTCTTCCAGACGGGTAGCCTTATTCATGACGGTTAGAGGAACCGCTATTTTGCCGACATCATGCAGCCAGGCTGCCATAACCAGCTGTTCTGTTCGCTCTTCATCAAAATACTGGTTACCCCAGTACCCCTCAGTAACCTGGTTAAGCATGCTGGTTATTCTCTGACATAGGTTGGCCACCCTTCTGGTGTGATTGGCGTTGTAAGGGGTACGAGCATCAATCGCCGCCGCCATAACCTCGACAAACGAGCGAAACAGGTTTTCAATATCCCGGATAAACTGCATGTTGGTAAGAGCAATGGCAGCCTGAGAAGACAGGGAAGTTACCACCTTTTCAAAATAGGGCGCAAAAGCCGTGGTCCGGCCGTTTTCATCACGAGCGTTGATTAACTGCAGTACTCCGATGATCTCATCCTCGTGGTTGCATAAGGGAACCACCAGCATAGAACACGTACGATAGCCGGTCAATTTGTCATAGTTTTTGGGCCCGGAAAAATCAAACCCCTGGGCATTGTAGACATCAGGGAAGTTAACTGTTTGGCGGTGAATGGCCACCCATGAAGCAACATTCTCCTCCTTCATAGGAACGGGAGGCAAATCAATCTGTTCACCTCTCCCACCCTGGAAAATGTTAAGGGTTTCATTCTGGATTATTTTGAATACCAGGTGATTGTCCTCGCAGAGGTAAAGGGTGCCGGCATCGGCTCCGGTAACCCGCCTGGCTTCGGTGACGATCATCTCCAGCAGCCGGTTATGATCCTTTTCACCGGACAAGGCGATTCCAATATTTAAGAGGGTTTCTACCTGATCAAGCAACTCAGCAGAAAAAGGTTTCATATGTATATCACCATCCCTTCGCGCGCTGCCCAACACCGGGCGAAACGTTTTTGAGCCTGAGCCTCGATCACTTCCAGTTCGTCATCGCTGCGGTTTATGGCATGGTGAAAGAGGATCAACCTCTTAACATTCGCTGCCTTTGCCAGCCTGACCGCCTCCTGCCAGGTGGAATGTCCCCAACCCCTGCGGGATATGGTCTTTGCATCTCCCAGGTATTCTGATTCAGTAAAGGTGGTATCAAAAATTAACAGGTCGGAGTTCTGGATAAACTCCATCATCTCAGAATCATATTCTGGGGTATGCTCGTGATCGGTTACATAGCAGCATGAGGTTTCGCCATGCTGGATCCGGTAAGACAGGCCGCCGTTCGGGTGATTATTGTTAATGGTTTTTACCGTTATTCCGTTGCGGAGAACGCAGCTTGTACCAGCAGCCAACTCCTGAAAATGGAATTGAGCTTTATAATCCCGGAGCTTTATAGGAAAATAAGGAAAATCCATCTGGCCGGAAAGCTGGTCCGCCAGGGTTAAATCTCCTTGTTGTTGTCCGTAAACAGTAAAGAAGTTGCCACTTTGGAACCCGGGATAGAAAAAAGGAAACCCTTGAATGTGGTCCCAATGGGAATGGGTGATCAGGATATCTCCCCGGATGGTACCCCCCTGCTTAAGCAGCTCCTGGCCGAGATGGTGGATTCCCGAACCCGCATCGAGAATAACCAGCTGCTGTCCGATTTGGACCTGTACACAGGGGGTATTGCCTCCAAAACGAACCGTATGCGGGCCAGGCGCAGGCAGCGATCCTCTTACCCCCCAAAACTTGACTGTAAAATCAGAGGTGTTTATCATATGCTTTCCTCCCCGGCGGGTGGGATGTAAAAATTATACTTACTGTGTTTAGTATGCCTTATTGGAATTCATTGAGAAAGATCAAAAACAGATTTCTCCATCTAATATAAAATTTTTTCAAATTACCTGGATCTAAGGGGAAACCCGTGCATCAGAAGGAGGAATCTGCATAAAATGATGATTGCATTTTATGGGACAAAAACCCCTTGAGATTAAGTGCAGTCTCTTCAATTCAGTTTTTGACAAAGCTATATGTTCCCCTCTCATGGGGACATAATCTCAGAACTATTACAGGGTGACAATATCACAGAACTATAACAAAGCCATAGTCCCCGCCTTGACTACGTTCAGGACCCGTAGTAAAATGATTGATGTCGTTAAACGGCTTATACGCGGGTGTGGCGGAACTGGCAGACGCGTCGGACTTAGGATCCGGTGGGCAACCGTGGGGGTTCAAATCCCTTCACCCGCACCATACCTTAACAAACCCAAGACCCGCCGTGATTCCGGCGGGTTTTTCACTCTAGTTTTGCACCTTTTTCGTGCTGGAAGATGACCCCGAAAATAACGTTTACGGCAGACTATTCCTATTCGCACCAAATTTGCACTGGCTTATAGGAGCAGCCGGCTCGTCAAAATTATTGGAGAGGCTGCGAAATCTGTCCTTAAACGAATGAATGTCCCCTCCCGGATCGCACTTCAACATTCCTCATTCATGATGGGTATTATGCAGTAAACTACTCAATTGTCTGACTGTCATCTCTGCAGAGTGGTTCAGATCCCGTCGTCTTTACAGTGTCAAAAGCAATTGCATTGACTATTGGACAAATCGAATTGACAGGTTGTGAGACTCCTTATTCGGGACGTGCTTCGTTGGGACGATAGACTTTGGAGGCATTGGTTTCCAGGTAATTCCTTGATGGTAATTAGTATCCCTTCCGCTGGGAATACTGTTGTAGACTTCTACGGGACGACGGTATGACGCGGTCGAAGGTGTTGCGGAGCTTGCCCCGGAGTGCTTTGGAACTTCGGATGCTTCTTGAGTTTGGTCGTGAGGAGTGTTTTTGGAAGGCAGTTCTTCTATCGCCTCTGCGGGAGGGTCAGCTGAGAGTGAAGGTTGCCTCCCACTGAAATCTGCTGTAGCCATATCTCCCTTCAACTCAGGGACGTTATCCTTATCTTGGCTTAATTCTACTTCCGTAATAACCAGTGATAAAATACACGCCAGGCAAATGGCTTGAAACATCTCATTATCAATGGAATCCCTCAACAAAACCATTGTTAAAAGCAACAGGGCAACAGTAATCTGGCTGACGGAGTAGATCTCAGGATTGGTCTCGGATTTATTCATGAAACGAACCTCCCCGGCTTATGGTCTTGGCCCTTCATGGTGTAAATGGCAATATCCACCATCACAATATGTTATTCGAGTGCACCTTTAAGAAAAGTATGTCTGACTGAACTGAAATATGCGGAATAGGGCTCCAATGTCAGTGATGAATCTTTGATAGGCGTCCAGACGGGTGGAGATATGTGTTATTCTGCTCAGCAAACTCCAAAGAGAGTATAAGAGTTTTGACAAACTGCTCCAACTCGGGTTCCAGATTTACCGATTCTTGCAGGAATTCGCGCAATCGTTTAATGGTTACTTGTCGTGAATCAAGGGGAGATTTGTTCATAACGGATTCCTCCAGGTCGTAAGCTGTATCACCCTAACGTTTTTGACGAAAAAGGGACTAGCCCGGTTGCCTCCAATTACTGGTTCTGCATAATAGGATTGGAAATCAGGGGGCTCGCGCACAGTATAGGAAAGCCGGCCAATACGCAGGTAAGATTGGACTCGGTTGTATGGATGAAATTGCTGCGCCGGAGTCACTTATGCAGAACCGTCATCATTAATAGGCATTCCAAACAATAATTAGGGGGAGATAATTAAAAGTGGAAGACAAATCCAAACCATACTGTTAAAATGATGGTAGCAATTCACTAAATGGGTTGGTGCTGGAATAAATGACTTCTTAATCCCATAATCTTTTCTACGGATAAAAACACGCGACATTAAACCTTTTCCTCTACATCCTACCAACGGAATTCCAACTTATGAAAACATACCTGACTATTCTTGCCAATTGACTTCTACATGCCGACATGGTCGAACGTTTTTCCAGGATACCGAACAAGACGGATTCAGACCGTAATTGAGGCTCTGCTGCAAAGCCATCTCAGATTCATAAAACGCAACCGATGAGCATACCCAGGCTGTATCTCAGCCGGTTGAAAGGGTTTTTGCATTATTTATGTCTGTGGACCGTTTATGTCTATCGGCTGCAGTTTTCAATACAGAGGCTTTGCACAGTAATCCTTCATACAGGGAGGTGATACTTACAAAAACGTGCATGGCATGTTTGAATAACCAGCTCACCTTGGAAAGGGATAAAGGAATATGGAAAGGAGTTGGGTTATGGAGGGAGTATCGCTTTTTATTCCCTGTTCGGTGGATCTGCTGTTAGCCGAATTGGGCCAGGCCACGGTGAAGATCATCAGGCGCGCCGGTAAACATCCCTTTTACCGTCCGGAACAGACCTGCTGTGGTCATCCTGCCATCACATCCGGGCACGTTGATCTGGCCGTCGACCTGGCTAAGAGGTTTGTGGAGATCTTTGAGAAGGATGAGTGCATAGTCTGTCCCGCCGGGTCCTGTGTATACACTGTTAAACACCTGTATCCCCGGGTCCTGAAAGACGAACCCGCGTGGCAAAAAAGGGCTGTTGACCTTGCATCCCGGGTTTATGAGCTATCAGAGTACCTGGTGGATGTATTAGGGGTGGAGGACCTGGGAGCTGAATACAGGGGCCAGGTGGCCTATCACGAGTCGTGCAGCCTATTGCGCCACCTGGGTATTGATCAGCAACCGAAGCGCCTGATTGGCGGGGTTAAGGGGGCTGAGCTGGTACCACTGGCGGAAGCGGATACCTGTTGTGGCTTTGGAGGGGAGTTCTCCATCAGATACCCGGAGTTATCGGGAGCCATCCTGGGTGACAAGGTACAGAACTTCATCAATAGCGGGGCCGATGTCCTGCTGCTTTCTGACCCCGGCTGTCTGCTGAACATTGCGGGGTATGTCAGTCGTAACCACCCCGAGAAAAAGGTGATGCATCTGGCCCAGTTCCTGGCTGCCAATCTCAGGGAGGGGGTGACGGTATGATTCCGCAGACTGAGCGCTATCGCGAAATGGTACTGGAGAGCTTGAAGAATGAAAGCCAGCGCCAGCTGGCCGGAAGGGTCGCCGGGGTCTTTAAATTTCTGAGGAGCTATGCCCTGCAGAGTTATGAGGATCCGGCACAGGTAATGCGGGATGTAGCCGATACCAGAGCACGCAGTGTGGAAAACATGCCGGAGCTCCTGGAAAGGTTTGAAGAAAGGGCTACCGCTGCCGGGGCTAAAGTCTATTGGGCGCGGAATTCCCAGGAAGCCAACCAAATAATAACGGATATCGTGACCGCCAAAGGAATCAAGCTGGCTGTAAAAGGCAAGTCCATGGTCAGCGAGGAGACCGAGTTGAATCACGCCCTGGAGAAGGTAGGGGTAGAGGTATATGAAGGAGATCTGGGGGAGTTCATTGTCCAGCAGCTCCACCAACCACCCTTCCATATTGTGGGCCCAGCTATCCACCTGTCAGCCGAGGAGATCTCGGATCTATTCGTTAGCATGATGGGAATCGAACCTACCGTTGACCCGGTAGCCTTAGGCCGGGCCGCTCGGGTATACCTGCGTGACAAGTTTTTTTCCGCCGGAGTGGGAATAACCGGGGTCAACGTTGCGGTGGCGGAGACCGGTTCCATCTGTCTGGTGGAGAACGAAGGCAATATCCGCCTGGCTACCAGCAGACCACGGGTTCATATCGCCTTAATGAGTATAGAAAAGGTGGTCGCCGATGTGGGCGAAGCCCTTGAGGCGATAGGGCTTTTGACCAGGAGCTGCACCGGGCAGAAAATCTCTTCCTATATATCAATGATCACCGGACCCCGCAAAGATGGAGAGAGCGATGGCCCGGATGAACTCCACATAGTCATCCTGGATAACGGCAGGAGTACCTTCTACCAGGATCCGGAGCTGCGCCAAGCCCTGCGCTGTATCAGGTGTGGAGCCTGTTTGGGGGTGTGCCCGATTTACACCCGGATTGGAGGGCCAACCTATGGCTGGATATACTCCGGTCCCATGGGTGCGGTCTTGAACCCGCTGCTACTGGGAGTTAATCGCAGCCAGGATCTGTTTGAGGCCTGCACTCAATGCGGGTTCTGCCAGGAGGTCTGTCCAGGGGGCATCAGGCACCTGGAACTGTTTAACCGCTACCGGCAGATGGTGCTCAACGGGTTCCCCGCTCTTAA
>JBLNCH010000156.1:0-5498 GCA_050260485.1 Bacillota bacterium
CCGTTACATCCCCCAACGAAGTTTTTCTGAGTCCAGGGCGGGACTATTTCGCCACGGATGGCGAAATACCGACATCCGCGGCATGGAGGCCGCGTATGTCGGCTGTCCCGCCCAAAGAAAAGCGCGTTGTGGGGATGTAGGCGAGGAACATAGGAGTGAGCTGCAAGATGGCGAATATGCTTAGCATGCATAATAATACGCGGCAAATTATGTTTTCACACACTCTGACGGTTCTCCTGTTAGTGGTTTGGCGGAGTGGCCATGATGATTGAAGATATATCGTACCGCACGCGGAGGGCGGTGATTAATTCCGCTCACTGAAATTAACCACCGCCTTCTGGTCTCCGCTAAAAAAATCAAGGGGTGTCAAGACTGAACAGTGAGTTGGGACTGGTTATCGTTATAACCGGGGAGGGAAAAGGCAAGACGACTGCAGCCTTCGGGCAGGCTATGCGAGCGGTTGGTCACGGGCTGAAGGTTATCGTAATTCAGTTCCTGAAGCAGTTCGATTCGGGAGAGATCAGGGCTGCCGGGCAGCTAGACGGGTTGACAGTAAAGCAGTTTGGTACCGGGGATTACGGGGACCTTGCTCACCCGGACTCCCGGGAATTTGAAATGGCCCGGTTGGGAGTGCACGCAGCCAAAGATGCGCTGCATGACAGCCAGTATGACATGGTGGTTCTCGACGAGATAAACCTGGCCTTGCATCATAAGCTGATACCTCTTGATGAGGTCCTGCTGATGATAAGGAACCGGAGGCCGGGTGTGGATCTGATTCTGACCGGCCGTTATGCTCCCCCGGAGATTGCAGAACTGGCAGACACAGTCAGTGAAATAGTTGAGGTTAAGCATCACCAGGTCAGGGGACATGGCGCACGCAAGGGTATAGAGTACTAGGACACAATAGCGGGCTGCTTGCACAGCCCGCTATAATTTTTGTATGAATACCGAGATATGCACACCGAAAATTGGCAGTCCCAAAATTCGTAATCTAAAAATGTAAAGAGTACAGAGAAAGGAATATGGCCAACGCGTATGGAATAAAAAACCAGGTATTATTCATCCGGAGGTTGCTCTTTAGGATGGGTACATACATTTGGTTGGCTGTACAAGTGCTTTTTCCAGTAATACTGTTCCTGGTTGGCCAATCAGATTTTCTCTCGTTATTACAAAGTGAGGCAATATTCGGTGGTTGGTATGACTATCAAGCAGTTTACACAATAAAGAACTGGTGCTTGTGGATTGGCGGCTTGTGGGTTGTCATCGTATTGGGAACTGATCTTTTAAGGAAGAAAGTTGCATATAATAGAATAGTGAGACAACGCGACTCACTTCTTAAAGTCAATAAGGATATGCTGCTTAAGACCTGGAAGTCGTATGACTGCCCAGACCTTCCGTCCAACGTAAATGTGAGGGTATACGTCCCGCAGAACAAAATTCTCGGCTTTTTTACCAATATTCGAAGGGGGCGGCCCATTAATGCTATCAGGTTTTGCATAAAAAATGAGAATGGTTTGGCAGAAGCCGGTCTTACCAACCACTTGAGTTTTGAGGTTTCACCTAAGCCCCAATGGTTAATTGGACAGTGTTATCAAAACAATAATACTATAGTAGAATGTAATGTAAGAAATGGTCAATTTTCGTTGGATCAGTGGCAAAAAACCAAAATCTCGTCGTTAAAATGGTGTATATGTGTACCGATTAACAACGAGCAAGATCATGTGATTGCCATTGTCCAGTTTGACAGCGATACACCAGCTAATGTTAATCAATGGCCGGAAGAGATATACGAAGAATTAATAGTACCGTTCTGCCTAATACTGTATGAGGCGGTACCTGAACTATTTAGGAAAGGGTGACGTGTATTGAAAGAGATTAAAACGAGAGCGATCACTAAACAAAATGAACAGAAAAGACTCGACTATCTAACCCGTGTGGGGAAGTCTGTGCTTGGATCAAAGTCAGGCAAAAATAGTACCGGAAATGTTGTAGCTAAAGTAAGATCGAAAACCGAAGGCAGTTAAAATACGATACACTGCGAGCAATACTGTAGTTTAACATTACGAACCGAGTATATTCGGAATCACCAGGAATACCCTGCTCTACATAAATACATAATTTGTCAGAACGATTTAATATATAATGATACGAATACATAAATGTACTTGACCGTCCTTGTGATCGCAGCATACGCGCCCAGGTAAACTATAATGGTGACATTAGTTTACCTGGGCTTTATAATGGAGAAAAGAGCGAAGTTGGGGAGTGATTCGATGTCAAAGGCCAGGAGGGCCTTGATCCTGGTAGTGGTTCTATGTTTTGGGATCGGCTCCTACTATGCATACCGGACTTACTTCTCTCAGAAAACCCAGGAAATTCAGGCATCAGGAACTATTGAAGCGACTACAGTCGATTTAACTGCACCGGTAGCCGGAGTCATAAAGAGTATCACCGCCGAGGAAGGCGATAGGCTGCAGAAGGGCCAGATTGCGGCTGAGATCTCGCGTAACGATCTACTGGCGCAGCGGGAGCGGGATGCCATGGCTCTCATGAAAGCGGAGGCCCAGCTGGCAGATCTGGTGTCGGGATTCCGCGAGCAGGAGATTGCCGAGGCCGAAGCCAATCTGGCAGCAGCTCAAGCCACTGCCAGGAAATCCGCCGATGATCTTAAGAGCCGGGAAGCCCTGTTCGCGGAAGGAGGCATTTCCCGGGAAGAACTGGAACGGTACCGGTTGACCGCGGAGGTTGACCAGAACAGGCTCAAGGCTGCGGAGGCGAAGCTCAGCATGCTGCAGTCCGGTAATCGCCCGGAGGTTATTTCCGCTGCCCGGGCTGAGGTGGAACGGAGTCGGGCGGTGCTTAAGGCTACCGAGGCCATGATCGCTGACCTGCAGATCAAGTGCCCGTTAACCGGTACAGTTATCCAGAAAAACTACGAACCGGGGGAATATATTTTGCCAGGAGCCTCCGTGCTGACGGTCGCAGATCTGAACAATCTATGGATCAAGGTCTATATCCCCACCGACGATTTGCCCGCGGTCAAGCTTAACCAGACGGTCCAGTTTACCGTTAGCGGGGAATCCCGGATCTTTACCGGAACGGTAAGTGAAATTGCATCCAAAGGTGAGTTCACACCCAAGACCATACAAACCAAGAAGGAGCGTACTAATGTGGTCTTCGGGGTGAAGATCCGCATTGATAATATGGATGGCGTTCTGAAGCCGGGGATGCCGGCTGACGTTACGTTTGTCAGGAAAGGATAATCATGATCAACATCCAGGGAGTTACAAAGTCCTTCGGAAGAATCACCGCCGTCAGCCAGGCAGAACTGGCGGTTAACAGGCATGAGATATTTGGGTTAGTCGGTCCGGACGGAGCAGGCAAGACCACCCTTATGCGCATGGTCTGTGGCTTGATTGAACCGGATCAGGGGCAGGTGGTACTGTTCGGAGGGGAAAACCATTCTGAGCTGAACAAAGCCCGCCTAGGTTATATGCCCCAGCGTTTCAGCCTGTACGGCGACCTGACGGTGATGGAGAACATCAACTTTTTTGGGGGACTGTACGGCTTAAAGAAGGCAACCATTCAGCAGCGGGCCGCAGAAATCCTGCAGATCACCAACCTGCAGGACTTTACCGATCGCCTGGCCGATAACCTGTCAGGAGGAATGAAGCAGAAACTGGCCCTTACCTGTGCCCTGATTACCAGGCCGGAACTTCTGATCCTGGATGAACCCACCTATGGGGTAGATCCCGAATCTCGCAAGGAGTTCTGGAAGATACTCTACCGGCTGAACAAGGAGGGGGTTACCGTGATGGTATCCACCCCTTACATGGATGAGGCCGAACTCTGCCACCGAGTGGCGATCATGAATGAGGGTCGGGTTGTGGCGGTCAATACCCCCTTGCAGCTCAAGCGGGGGCTAACCCACCACTTATTGGAGATAAGGGCCGACACCCGGGATCCGTATGTGTTCGAGGGACTAAGTGATATAAAAGACTGCTCTTTTTTCGGTGATCGCTTTCACCTTGCGGTTGCGGATGTCAATACCGCTGCCTGCAGGATCAGGGAATACCTGGCCCAGCGGCAGATTCGGCTGGAGACACTCCAGGAAGTTCCTCCTTCAATGGAGGATGTGTTCGTGGCATTGACCGATAATGGGGTGAGACCATGAGTCCAGCAATTGAAACTCAAGAATTGACCAGGGTGTTTGGGGAATTTGTCGCGGTGAACCGGGTCAGTCTGACCATTGAGCCCGGCGAGGTCTGCGGTTTCTTAGGGCCAAATGGAGCAGGGAAGTCAACCCTGGTGAGGATGCTCTGTGGGATACTTACCCCTTCTTCAGGCAGCGGAACGGTTTTAGGCTTTGACCTGCTTAAGCAGAGTGAACAGATCAAACGACACATAGGCTACATGTCGCAGAAATTCAGCCTCTACGAGGACCTGACCGCCCGGGAAAACCTGGAGTTTTACGCAGGTCTCTACGGGATATCCCGTTCGGAGAGAAAGAGCCGCCTCAACGAGATGCTGGCCCTGTCCGGCCTGGAAGGGAACGAAAACCGGCTGGTGGCCAATCTCAGCAGTGGCTGGCGACAGAGGCTTGCTTTGGGTTGCGCTCTGATCAGCCGTCCCGCGGTGGTTTTTCTGGATGAACCGACCAGCGGAGTGAGTCCCACCAGCAGACGTTCGTTTTTCAATATCATCCAGCATCTGGCTAGTGAGGGGACTACAGTTATTGTAACCACCCATTTTATGGACGAGGCCGAACGCTGCAGCCGGATTGCCTTTATTTCGCGGGGGTGTCTGATGGCCCTCGATACCCCCCGCAATCTTAAATCCTCAATCCTGCAGGGACACCTGGTGGAGTTGGATATACCGGGAGCCATTGAGAGGATAACCTCGATCGAGAATCTTCCTTATGTAAAAGAATGCAGTCTCCATGGACCTCTGCTGCATGTACTTCTGCAGAGCGAGAAAGACACCCGGGAGCTGGCCAGGTTTGTCGGAGCAGAACCCCGGGCCATCACCCCCAGCCTGGAAGACGTTTTTATCGCCCTGGCCAAGAATAGATGAAAGAGGGTGCGGTGAGATTAACCGGATCATGGCAGTTCTAACCAAAGAATTTATACAGATGCGCCGTGATAGAATGACTCTCGCGTTGATATTTATGATGCCGCTGGTACAGCTGCTCCTGTTTGGGTATGCGATTCAAACTGAGGTCAAACACATCCAAACCGTGGTCTTTGACCAGTCACTGTCCTATGAGAGCCGTGATCTTATACAGGCCTTCTCCGCCTCCGGGTATTTTGATGTGGTGGCCTCAGCCGGGAGTTATGAGGAAGTTACCGAGATGATTGACAGCGGCCGGGCTAGGGTCGGGATCATTTTACCTCCTGATTTTGCCCAAACCCTGAAGAGAGCGGAACCCTCACCGGTGCAGGTGATTGTTGATGCCAGTGATAGCATGGTGTCGAACAAGGCCGTCGCCATCGCCAACT
>JBLNCH010000157.1:0-3084 GCA_050260485.1 Bacillota bacterium
AAGTACAGTAATTACTTCTCAAACAAAGGTCGCAGGGGTGACATTTCCGCTGCTCACTTATCCCCATAAAGGGGTGACATTTTCGCTGACTATTGACAGGCCTTTTCTGTCTTTTTTTCTATATCTTATTCTGTCTGTCCTCAATTCAAGTCATACAAGCGATTAAGAATAGTCAATCGGCACTCATTCCCAAAATCTTGCCCTGATTCTTAAGCATCATATAGGTATCCGGCACCTGCCCCACCACAATCGTCTCCGCCACCGGGATAGTCATCGTCACATCAACCTCTTCTTTGTTAAATGGAACCACGACCTTGATTTTTCCCGAGACTTTTAAACATACCAGATGCCGGGTCTGGTTTATTCCCGCCTCTTTGAAGCTGTCTACCAGATCGGCGTTAACCCGGCCCACCGGAATCATCCTTACCTTTATTCCCGGACCATATCCGGCAAAGATCCTGCTCCCCAGGGCCTGCCCTAAAGGTATGGAATAGCTCTGGCTTTCGAGTGCCGCGAAGCCGGCCTCAACATGCAGAAGAGTCTCTGCCATCATCCGGTTGATCTTCACCGTGTTGGGCTGAATCAGGACTATCCTTCCTTCTCCATCCTTGTGAATCGTTACAAGGTCCTGATACTCAGTTTTCCGGGCCACTTTTTCATTTACCGCCCGCGTGATAATCTCCTGCCCTGCCAACTGGGCTTTCGATTTGGCCACTTCGTTAAGGGTCGTTTCAAGGTTGGAGTCTATAATAAGATATAAGGCAATCAGCAAGGTAATGACTATTATTATGAATGTCCTAACCCTTGATCGTCTTCCGTACAAAAGAAATTCACCTCCGCAAACCCATAGTATGAAAAAAGTTCACGAGAGGTGAATACTCCTAATATTATATTCTTTCCAATGCAATTCATGTGGGCTCTTATCATACCAGGCCAACTGAATGCACTTCCAGCATTACCTCTTATTTGGACCACAAGGATTTCAGAGCAATTGATAAACCGGCAAAATTCGGATGCTCTACAATATCTGCGTCCATACCGGAGGCAACCACGGCGTATACGCCATCACGCCAGGCAAAGCATTCCAGGGTTTTTTCCTGCGGATCCAGCAGCCAATAATGTTGTACCTGAGCCTTCTGGTAAATCCGCATTTTCTGCAGCCGGTCTTTCCGGCCGCTGGAGGGAGATATGACCTCAACCACCAAGGCCGGTGCACCGTCAATCCGGGCATCTTTCACCATCTGTTTCTGTTCGTCCGATACATAAAACAGATCCGGCTGGACTACGTTGTAATCAAGCGGGGTAACATCCAGAGGGGCATTGAAGATCTCTCCTTCAGGATCAACCTCCGCAAAGTAATCTTCCAGAACCCTTTGCAGCTTGCGGGAAGCACGCTGGTGGATAACACTGGGTAATGGTTCTTTGATCAACACGCCCTCAAGGATCTCAAAACGGTAGCCTGGTTCTTCCGGTAAATCCAGATAATCCTGGTACGTGAGCTTTTTGGAAGGTTCAGTTTCATACGTTTCGTTTTTTTCCCTGATGATGTCACCGCTAAGTGCTTTGAGTACATCATCCAGCCTATACCGGTATTGTCTGATGCCCAGTTCAATGAAGGGTATCCTGTTCTCCCTGGTATATCTCCAAATCGTTTCCACCGATAGATCCAGGATCTCAGCCAAAGCCTGGGCGGTAATCAGCTCCTTGTTCACATCTTTTTACCCCCTCCTGCATTATGCCGGATTATTGTTGACGCTGTCCTTTTCATCTCGATTATAGTTAATCCGCAAACTATTATCAAGTAATATCAACTAATGTAGTCTGTTATAAACAGCCCTGGCATTACTTTAAGAAACGCACTGGGCTCACACTTTCGTGGAAAAGCCTGCCGCTGCCGCAGCTCAAAAACGCAGGCATCATTCCCCCAAAATGGTAGTACCTATTTCTTCTAGGGTCTTTTAATGACGGGGCTTTCCTGTTTTTTTTGCGAAAGGCGTCTATTGGGAGGAAAATGGAAAAAAGCACGGGGCCAATAATAGACACCCCAGGTAGTCCTGGGGTGTTTTCTTCTGACCCGGCAGGTCGGTATCATTCCGATTGTTATCCGCCGTGCGGCCGAACAAAAAAGCAGTCTATTCTTCAGCCAGGAGACGGGCAAACTTCCGCTTGCCTACCTGTACCACCATTCCGTTCTCAATGCTGACCACCGCTTCATCATTGTCGCATTTCTCGCCGTTTATTTTGACCGCGCCCTGTTTTATCATGCGCTTCCCATCGCTGGTTGAGGAAACCAGGCCGGTATCGTTAAGCAGTTTTGGCAGCCAGACCTCCCGATAAGAAACCTTTATCTCCGGGATATCCTCAGGAACGTCGTGTTTCTGGAATACCAGTTTAAATCTTTCTTCAGCTAACCGAGCCTGCTCGGCATTGTAAAACATGGTTATTAATTCTCTGGCCAACCGCATTTTGGCATCACGGGGGTTGACCTGCCCGCTCTTCATGGCCTTGTCCAGTCGTTTGATCTCATCCATCGGAACCTGGGTAACCAGTTCGAAGTAGCGGGTTATGAGATGATCCTGTATCGACATGGTCTTGCCGAATATCTCGTTGGGGTCCTCATTTACACCGATATAGTTGCCCAGACTCTTGCTCATTTTCTGGACCCCGTCAATACCTTCAAGGATAGGCATCATCATCGCAATCTGCGGTTCCTGTCCGTATTCTCTCTGCAGGTTGCGACCCACCAGGAGATTAAATTTTTGATCAGTGCCCCCCAACTCGACGTCAGACTCCAGAATCACCGAGTCATAGCCCTGCATCAAGGGGTAAAAGAACTCGTGGACACCGATCGGCAGGCCCTCCTTATAGCGTTTGGCAAAGTCATCCCGTTCCAGCATGCGGGCTACAGTGTATTTGGCCCCTAAGGTCAAAACGTCAGCAAAGTTCATGGGGGAAAGCCACTCACTATTGAAATAGACTGTGGTACGGCTTTTGTCCAGAATCTTAAAGATCTGTTCCTGATAGGTCCTGGCATTAACTTTTACCTGTTCCTCCGTCAGCTGTTTCCTGGTTTCGGACTTGCCG
>JBLNCH010000158.1:0-9194 GCA_050260485.1 Bacillota bacterium
AATGCTGCGCCTCTTTTTTCCAGATAACGTGCGTTCTTTTCCTGGTGGTTTTCGGCAGCGTACGGGTAAGGCACCAGGATAGCCGGGATACCACGTACCGCCAGTTCAGACAGAGTAGCGGCTCCGGCGCGGCACACAACCAGGTCCGCCATGGCCAACGCCAGCTCCATGTTAAACAGGTAAGGGTAGATTCTAACATTATCCGGGATTGTTGAGGAAAACCGTGATTTGGATAAAGTTTCAAAATGCTGTTCTCCGGTTATCCATATCAACTGCACACCATCAGCAGATAATTGCTGCATCAAGCCATCCATCGCCTGGTTAATTCTAAGGGCACCCCGGCTGCCGCCGACCACCACAAGGGTGAACCTGTCCTCCTTGAGTGCAAAAAAGGCGGCGGCTTCCCGCCGATTGGCAGTCATAATTTCAGGCCTTACCGGCAGACCGGTTACCCTGGTAGTCTCTTCCGGAAAATGGGCAGCAGCCTCAGGAAAGGTTAATAGAATTCGCTTTACCCTCTTCGCCAGAGCCCGGTTAGCCAAACCCGGATAGGCATTCTGTTCATGGATAATCGTTTTGATCTGCAGCAGGCTGGCCGCCAGTACCACCGGGTATGACACATAACCCCCGGTCCCAATCACAATGTCGGGATTAAACCCCTTGATAAGGGTACGGGCCTGCCAGAAGCCAACCGGGACTTTCAATGCGGAGGTAGCTGCTTTTATCAGAGAAGACCGGTTAAGACCCTGGGCCGAAATGGTCCTGAGTTCAAACCCGCTTTCGGGAATGATGTCTTGTTCCATGCCGTTTTTGGTTCCAACAAAGATTATGTTAGTCTCCGGCCACTTTTTTACAAGCCCCCGGGCTATCGCCAGAGCCGGGTAGATATGTCCGCCGGTGCCCCCACCAGCCATAATTACCCTCATAATACCCTCCTCATCGGTCATAGGTGTACCGGGAAATGCTCAACAAAAGTCCGACCCCGGCCATGGTAAACATCAATGAGGAACCGCCATAACTGATAAACGGCAGTGGAATACCGGTTACCGGCAAGGATCCGGACACAACTCCCAGGTTAATGGCTGCCTGAACCGTGATCATGGTGGTCAGCCCTGCAGCCAGCAGACTGCCGAATATATCCGGTGCCTTCAATGCGATCTGGAAGCCGCGCCAGGCGAAGGCAAAAAATAGGGCCAGAACCACGATTACCCCAAGATATCCTAATTCTTCCCCCAGGATGGCAAAAATAAAATCGGTATGCTGCTCCGGCAGGTAAAAGAATTTCTGCCGGCTCTGACCGAGTCCCATGCCGAAAAGGCCGCCAGATCCAATGGCGTACAACGACTGTATGGTCTGAAAACCCTCGTCAGTAGCGTACTTCCAGGGATCCAGAAAAGCAATGAACCTGACCATGCGATAAGGCTCCAGATAGATAGCCAGGCCAACCAGTACCAGACCGAACAGCGCGAGAATGCTCATATGACTGATGCGGGCCCCGGCCATAATCAGCATAAGGTAAGCGGTAACGGCTATGATGAGTGCGGTGCCCAAATCGGGTTGGAGCATTATGAGGCCGCAGATTACACCAACAAGTATGAGATACGGCAGCAGACCTCGAACAAACGACTTGATTTTGCCGTAATTCAGACTCAGGCTGGAAGCAAAAAAGAATGCCATACAGAGCTTGGTCAATTCTGAAGGGGTAAAACTGGTGACTATCAGATCAATCTGGCGGACTGATCCTTTTACTTCCTTGCCAATACCCGGCAACAATACCGCCACTAGGCAGAACAAAGCCACGATCAAGCCTGCAACGCCCAATTCCCGCAGCTTTTGATAGTTGAGCTTCATTACCACCAGCATCATTGTCAAGCCAATGACCGCCCAGATCAATTGTCGCTTGACAAAATAAAAGGCATCATGGAACTTGACATCGGAGGTTACCGCACTGGCACTAAAAATCATTATCAGGCCAATACATACTAACAGCACAACTACCAGAAAAAGCATCAGATCCGGAGGACCCTGCTTCAAACGCATAACTCATCCTCCCCCAAGGCCATTACGGCACTGCAGAAAAGGTCTCCTCTTTCTTCGTAGTCCTTGAACATATCCCAGCTGGCACAGGCCGGCGAGAGGAGAACCACCTCCCCGGGCTGTGCCATGCTATGAGCTGCTGATACCGCTTCCTCTATGGATTCCACCTCTACAATGTCCTTAAACCCTCTGTCCTCAACGGTTTGTCTAATTATACTCCGGGCTTCTCCCAGTAATACCAGGGCTTTTACCTTTTGGGTAATCAGCTCCGCCAGTTTACGAAAATCACTGCCTTTATTTCTTCCCCCGGCGATAAGGATAACCGGTTCGGTAAATGCCTCCAGGGCTTTGATGGTTGAATCAGGATTGGTTCCCTTGGAATCATTGACATAAAGAACCCCATTAACGGTCTTCACCTCCTGCAGGCGGTGCCTGACCCCCTTAAAGCTAACCAGGGCCCGCTTAATGGCCTCCGGGGGAATCCTAACTGCCCGGGTTATTCCTACCGCACACAGGACATTCTCCAGATTATGGCGTCCCCGCAGTCTAACCTCCGATAATTCACATATTGGTTCCCTTTCTCCTTCCAGGGAGGCTATGATCATTCCATCTTCAATCCATACCCCCTGTTTTAGAACACGATCAGTGGAGAAAAAACAGGCTTTGCATCGGGGACTAAATCCGGCTATCCAGGGATCTTCATGGTTGAGAATGGTGTACTCATCCGGGGTCTGATTCATAAAAATCCTGGACTTGATGGCTGCATAGTTCTCCATGGTGTGGTGCCGGTCAAGATGGTCAGGGGTGATATTTAATACCCCGCTTGCTGCCGGGTGAAAATGGGTAATGGTCTCCAGTTGAAAACTTGAACACTCAACCGCGACCATACCCCGGTCCAGTTCTTCTATCACCTGAGTCAGGGGAAGACCTATGTTCCCGGCCGCAGCTGATGGAATACCGCTCTTATGTAAGATATCCGCTACCAGGGCCGTGGTGGTCGTTTTTCCGTTGGTGCCGGTGATGGCCAGAAATTGCAGACCCGGCGGTTTTAGGCGGAAAGCCAGTTCAATTTCACTTATCACCGGAATCCCGTCCTCGATACAATGAGCCAGCAGTGGATTATCCAGGGGAATGCCCGGACTGGTTACCACCAGGTCGAAAACCCCGGTTACCAGCTTCTGGTGTTGACCGAGGACAGTCTTAACACCCGGGGGTATGGAGCTGATTTCCGACTCCATCTCTTCCGGTGTCTTGCGGTCATATATTGTAACCTTGGCCCCGCGACGAACCAGTAAGCGGGTAGCGGCCAACCCGCTTCTGGCCATACCTGCCACCAAGACCCTCTTGCCAGCTAGCTCCAATCCAATCACTCCTGTTATTATGAGGCGCCAATGCCCCTAAATCCCCATAACCCCAGAATCACAAACAGCAATGATACCAGCCAGAATACCCTGACCACAAACTTTTCACCCCAGCCTTTTAACTCGAAGTGATGGTGTAGAGGGCTCATTAAGAATATGCGCTTTCCGGTAACCTGAAACGAGATAACCTGGAGTATTACACTCAGGGCCTCCAGCACATAAACGCCACCAACTACAATTAAGGCCAGTTCTGACCTGGTTAAAGCGGCCATGCTGGCCACGGCAGCACCCAAAGCCATCGAACCGGTGTCCCCCATGAATACACGGGCCGGATGACGGTTGTATATGAGAAACCCTAGACAGGCCCCGGCTAAACTGGCAGCAAAAACTGCCAGTGTCGTATGGGTAGTCATGAAACATATGATGATTAACCCCAAGGCAACAAAGAAGGTGGTTCCGGCAGCCAGGCCGTCCAATCCATCCGTAAGGTTTACCGCATTGGTGGTTGCCAGGAAGACTAAGACAACAAACGGAAAGTACCAGTAGCCCAGGGTAATGTCATATCCCGCGAAAGGCACTATAACATCTGTACCCCTGAATAAGCCAAATACCACATAGATTCCAAAAATCAGGGCAAAAAAGACCTGCATAACCAGCTTCTCTCTGGCTCTCAAACCTAGCGATCTCCGCAAGACCACCTTAATGTAATCATCCCAGAAACCAATCAGCCCGAAAGCAACAGTGGCCCCCAAGCACAGGATCACCTCCCGGCTGTGACCGGCCATAACCAGGGAAGCCAGAATTATAGCCGATATAATCAATATCCCTCCCATAGTGGGGGTCCCCGCCTTTCCCAGGTGGCGGGCAGGCCCATCGCTTCGTATTACCTGACCGGCCTTCATCCGGGTCAGGACCGGTATTAATAAAGGACCAAGTACAGCGCTGGCCAGAAAAGCTATTCCCATTGCGGTCAGTGAATTTAAGATATAATTATTCAAATCAGGCCTCCCCGAATGAGTCCGGCTCATTCGTCTGCAACAGTTTTTCTACGATTTCTTCCAGATGCATTCCCCGTGATGCCTTAACCAGGATAACATCACCCGGGCGGACCTCATTGCCCAGGAAGCTGATGGCATCCCCTTTGTTGTCAAAATGGACCAACACACCACTAAAGCCGGATTCCTTGGCACCCTCCACCAGATATCTTGCTCTTTCTCCAATCGCCAGGAGGATGTCCGGACCTATGGCTGCTGCTGCCTCTCCTACTGAACGGTGACCCTCTGCCTCGTAGGAACCCAGTTCAAACATGTCCCCCAGCACCGCAATTTTTCGCCGGTTTTCCGCCCAATCACGAAGTGCCTGCAGGGCGGCCTTCATTGAAAGTGGATTGGCGTTGTAGCTGTCGTCAATGATGGTGATCCCAGTAACGCTTTGCTTCAGATTCAGTCGGCCGGCTGATGGTTGAAAATGTATCAGCCCTTCTTTGATTTTCTGAGGGCCTACCCCCAACAGCATTGCGGTTCCAACGGCCGCCGCCACACTGCCGGACAGGTGGGTAGCCGGGAACGGCAGACTTACAACCACTTCCCGGTTCATGATATCCAGTATGAATTGCGTCAACGGCGGTTGATAGCTGTAAGCCACCACGCGCCAGTCACAGTCATGGCTGTGGCCAAAGCGATACAGTACCCCTTGAGGAAAAGAAGCCTCGCGCAGCTCAGGCAAATCACCGTTGATAACTGCGAAATCGCGGGTATAGCTTAGTACCTCACATTTGGCCCGGACGATGTTTTCCAAAGTCCCCATGGTTTCCAGATGAACTGGAGCCACATTCACAATTATACATCCGGTAGGGCGCGCAATCCGGGACAGCAGGGATATCTCGCCCTCGCCCCGCATCGCCAGCTCAATAACACAGGCCTGGTGTTCATCCTCCAAACCGAGCAGAGTTAAGGGCAAGCCGATTTCGTTGTTGTAGTTACCCGGAGTCTTCAAAGTTTTTCGGTTTCCATTCAAACAGGCCGCCAGCAGATCCTTGGTGGTCGTCTTGCCCACACTCCCGGTAACCGCAATTACCGGAATCTCGTAATGGTTCCGGTGGTAAGCAGCCAGTTTCTGCAGAGCCTCCAGGCAATCCTCTACCTCGATGCTTGGTCCCCCCTCAACTGGACGGGATACCACTGCGGCTCCTCCACAGGAAAACACCTGGTCTATATAATCATGGCCATCATGATTCTCACCCTTTAACGCGAAAAAAAGACTCCCCGGGGTAACCTCCCTGGAATCGGTGACCACGCGTTTAATGATAAACGGACCATCTCCAGGGGAGACCTTACCACCCACAGCCTCAGCAATTTCTGATAATGATCTATTCATATCGTTCTCTTTCCCTAATGTATTCCCGGGCGACCAGTCTATCATCAAAAGGATACACCTTTCCCTTGATGAGTTGGTAGTCTTCATGCCCCTTTCCTGCGATTACCACCATGTCATCCGGATGAGCCAGGTACACGGCATGGCGAATCGCCTCCCTGCGGTCTGGAACTACAGCATAGTGAGCGTCTTCCTTTTCCGTTAAACCGGCAAGAATATCCTCGATAATCGCCAGGGGATCCTCGTTACGCGGGTTATCGGAGGTTACTATACAAAAATCACTGAAATCCGCAGCGATTCTCCCCATCAGCGGTCTCTTGGTCCTGTCCCGATCCCCTCCGGCACCAAAAACGGTTATAATGCGTCCCCCTGTTATTTGCCGGGCGGTCTTCAATATGTTCTCCAAACCATCAGGGGTATGAGCGTAGTCAACAATCACGGAAAATTCCTGCCCCTCATCAATCGTCTCGAAACGTCCCGGCACACCCTGGACCTTTTCCAGGGCTTCTTTGATGACCTGAGGCGGAATCCCCTCCTGTATAGCAAAGGTTATGGCGGCCAGGGCATTGTAAACGTTGAAAAGTCCGGCCAGCCGAATACCCAGTGGCATTCTTCCGTTGGGATACTCCACCGTAAAATAAGAACCTTTGGCTGTGATCCTGATATCGGTTGCTCTAACCGCGGCGGAATTTTTTGTCCCATAAGTGATCTTATCTCCCCGGCAGGCATTAAGGAAGCTGGCGGAGTGGGGATCGTCAGCATTTATTACCGCAAACCGTCCAGGCTCAACCGGCAGGCTGCTGAACAGCTTGAGTTTGGCATCGCGGTAAACCTCCAGGGTCTTATGGTAGTCCAGGTGATCCTGGGTAAGATTGGTGAATACGGCAGCGTCAAAATCGATTTCCCGTACCCTGCCCAGGTCAAGCGCGTGGGAGGAAACCTCCATTACCACATATCTCCCCCCATGGTCGCATACTCTCCGCATAAACCGCTCCAGATCGAGCGATTCCGGGGTGGTATTGGCCAGCTTCTCCTGGTACCCCTGAAAACTCGCATTAAGCGTGCCGATCAAACCAACCGCGTGACCTGCTTCCTCAAGAATGGCCTTAATCAGGTGAGTAGTGGTAGTTTTACCGTTGGTGCCCGTCACACCTACTACCCTGAGTTCTTTCGATGGTGCCCTATAAAAGCGCGAAGCCAACAGAGGCAAAACCTGGCGGGTATCCTTTACCTGCACCATGGTGCACTCTGCACAGCCTTCAACCGGTCTTTCGACTATCAGCGTGCGGGCACCGTTCATAACCGCCTGAACTGCATAATTGTGCCCGTCGGTCTTGAATCCCGGTATGCATATGAAGGCATTGCCGTTCTTGACCTGACGTGAATCGTATTCTATTCCGGTTATTTCCTGACAGGGGTTCCCTTGCAGCACCTGGTGCTCAATACCTGCCAATAGCTTCTTAAGTATTGACATCATAATCCTCCTGTAGGCATATTCATTCCAAGGGCTGGAAGCTTACTTTAACGGTAGACCCTACCGGCACCCGGGTTCCGGCCGCGGGTGATTGCCTGAAGGCCAACCCATGACCGTCGGGACGCAGGTGCAATCCCAGCTGAGATAGAACGCGGGCAACTTCCTTCATCGATTTCCCTTCCAGGTCGGGGAGCGTTACCTGGCCTGATCCTTCTTGCTCTTCAACCGGCGACAGATATACGATCACCCGGGAATTTCGGTTGACTCCAGTATTTGCTTTGGGGACCTGACCCCAGACCAGGTCTCCATCCCCCTGCACCTCGGCATTTAATCCGGCCTTGCGCAACGCTTGAACCGCCTCATCAATGGAGAGATTGATTACATCCGGTACGGTTACCGTCTTGGCCTCCACTGCCTCCTTTTTCTGGGGCATTTCAGTGCGGGGAACCTCCAGATACCGGAGACTATCGGCCACAACCTCCCGAAAAACCGGAGCAGCCACCCAGCCCCCATAGTACGGGTACCCCTTGGGAGCATCGATCACTATCAGGCAGACCAGCCGGGGGTCGTTGGCCGGCGCGAATCCCAGAAACGAAGCCACATATTCATTGCTCATGTAGCCGCCCCCCGGGGCTATCTTTTGAGCGGTACCTGTCTTGCCGGCCACCCGGTATCCTTCAATATAAGCATTGCGTCCACTACCATTTTGCACAACTCCCTCCAAAATCAAACATAGCTCATCAGCCGTTTCCTTGGACATAACCTGACGGACCTTGGTGGGAGATACACTGCTCTTCACTTCACCATCAGGGGTTAATACCTGCTTGAGCAGGTGAGGTTTCATAAGGGTTCCACCATTGGCAATGGCAGACGCTGCGGTGATGAGCTGAATGGGGGTAACCGCATTGGCCTGCCCGAATGACATGGTGGCCAGGTCCACCTGGGTCGCCCTCGACTGGGGCACAATGATCCCTTTGGCTTCACCGGGAATATCTATCCCGGTTTTCTGCCCGAATCCAAAAGCATTAAGGTAACGATAGTACTTTTCGAGCCCGAGTTTCAATCCGATGTTAATGAAGCCGACGTTGCAGGAGTGTTCAACCACTTCGTTAAAATTCATACTGCCGTGACTGGTTCCCCCGGCGCAGGAAATGCTTCGGTTGGCTACCTTAATACTTCCCGGACAGAAAAACCGGTCACTGGATTTGACCGTATCCTCTTCCATGGCCGCTGCGGCGGTGACTATCTTCATGGTGGAACCGGGTTCATAGGCATCACAAACCGCAAAGTTTCGCCGGTTGCTGGCGGGATAATCGTTATAATTGTTGGGATCAAAATTGGGACGGGAGGCCAGGGCCAGTATTTCACCGGTTTTGGGGTCCATTACTATGCCACAGGCCGCCTTGGGCTGCCGCTGTTCTACGGCTTTATCCAGTTCACGTTCCAGGATATACTGAATAGTCTCATCAATAGTCAGGACAAGATCTGATCCATCAGTGGGCGGTATGTAGCGATGGGTTGCTTCCGGGATTTCACGCCCCCAGGCATCATGCTCAATGACTATCCTTCCATCGGTGCCCCCGATTAATTGATCATAAAACAGATCCAAACCATCCAGGCCGGTGTTGTCGATCCCCGAAATTCCTAAAACATGGCTGGCCAGCTTGCCCTTGGGATAGAAACGACGGCTCTCTTCCGACAGACCGATTCCTTCAAGATCAAGTTTTCTAAGTTTTTGTGAAGTCTCGAAATCAACCTGCCTCTTAATCCATACAAAGCTTACCCGGCGGGTAATCCGGTCATAGATCTGTTCCTCATCCATATTCAGAATGGCTGCCAGTTTCTGGGCGACTTCTCTTTCCTTTTTGGCTTTTCTTATCTCAGCCGGAATCGCGTAGACTGAATCAGTACTGACGGATATGGCCAGTTCACGACCATTACGGTCATAT
>JBLNCH010000159.1:0-4261 GCA_050260485.1 Bacillota bacterium
AAACCGAGATAATCAAGAGGATGGCCGAAGACGGCTGGCCGGCGGTGGATCTTGAGGGGCTGGCCAACCACCGGGGATCTGTGTTCGGTGGTCTGGGCTTAGGGGAACAGCCGAGGCAGAAGCTTTTTGACAGCCTTTTATATGAGACTATGAAACAGTATGCAGGCCATAAATACCTGATTGTGGAGAGTGAAAGCAAGAAAATTGGGAGGCTATTTTTGCCTGATCATTTATATGCTATGATGAAAAAGGGCATTCATGTCCTAATTTATGATAATTTAGAAAACCGTGTTAATCGACTATACCATCAATATGTCGAAAATGTTAGAAATTCTTCCAAAGATTTCTTGAATTGTATGCAGGGATTAAAGGGTCTCCTGGGGAACAAGAAAACAGAGGAGATATCTGACCTGATACGTGATGACAAGTTAAGGGATGCAATTCGAGTTCTTTTAACAGACTACTATGATCCACTATACGGTTACCCCAGTAGTTCGGATTTAGATTATGACCTTAGCCTTGATGGTAGTGATAGTAGTCTGGCGGCGCACACATTGGCTAAATATCTGACCAACCTGTGAAAGGAGAGATGCAGGCTGGAGACCTTGGGTGAAAAGCTACGAAACCGTCGTCAGAGTCTGGGCTTAACTCTCGAGGACATCGAAGAGGAAACCAAAATAAGAAAATTTTATATCATTGCGCTGGAAGAAGATAATTATCATCTCCTCCCTGCAATGGTCTATGCCTTTGGATTTGTACGACGTTATGCCCGTATGTTGGGTTTGGACGAAAATGAGATTCTGCAGGAATTCAAGAGAGTATCAGGCAAAAGTGAACCCCGGGATGATGAGGAAACGACAGCGGAAGTTGTGCATGATAGATTAAATGTTCCCATAAAGAATATATTGGTTGGGCTAATATTCCTTCTAGTTGTTATCTGGATGGGCACCTACCTGGTAGATTATCTGGCTCATCAAGACTGGGGTCGTAATCATACAACTCCACCTCCAATCACCAATAAAGGTGAAAGACCGGGAGAAGTTCCGGAAAAACCGGAAGAACCCCAGGTGGTAGAGGGTGTTAACCTGCGAATAACCGGTATTGAACTCTGCTGGATAAGAGCTACAGTGGACGGTGAGTTGATACCTGATACGATGTTGAAGGCCGGCGAGGTCAAAGAGATAAAGGCTAAGGAGAGTATAAAGCTGCATTTGGGAAACGCAGGTGGGGTTCGGATTGAGTACAATGGAGAGGATATGGGAGTGCCCGGTGAAAGGGGCGACACAATAAGACTGGAATTTCCTCCCCCGGTATAGCGGACAACGGTCCCGCAAGGGACCTTTTTTTTTGTTTGATGTCATTCCACATCTGTTGAAAGTAAGGAGGAAACTATACATTTATGAAAGTGGGTTTTATCAGCCTGGGGTGTTCCAAGAACCTCGTTGATACCGAACATATGATGGGAGCATTGATAGAGGCCGGCCATCAAATCGTGAATACTCCGGAACAGGCTGATGCGGTAGTAGTAAATACCTGCGGGTTTATCACGGATGCGAAAAGAGAGGCCATCTCCACCATCGTGGAGATGGGTCTGCTAAAGGAGCAGGGAAAGTTTCGCCTGCTAGTGGCGGCCGGGTGTCTGGCCCAAAGGTATCCCGAAAGACTGCTTCAGGAGATGCCGGAATTGGATGCGGTGATAGGAGTAAAGGATTATTTGAAGCTTCCACTAATCCTTAAAGAGTGTGAGACCGGGAAAAGGGTTCAGGCGGTAGGCGGGTGGCCTGAAGAGTATTCCCACCAGATAAAGAGACTCGTTTCTACACCACCAGGGTGGGCCTATCTCAAGATAGCCGAGGGCTGTAACAATCGCTGCACCTACTGTGCAATCCCGGGAATAAGAGGTCCTCTCCGCTCCCGTCCCACGGGCGAACTGGTTCAAGAAGCACAAAATCTAGCTGCTGGGGGAGTTAAAGAACTGGTACTGGTCGCTCAGGACAGTACCGCCTATGGGCGTGACCTGGGTAAAGGAGAGTCTCTGGCCAATCTGGTGGAAAAACTGTCGCAGATAAACGGAATTGAGTGGATCAGGATCATGTATGCTTACCCCACCGGGGATTCCCGCGAACTGTTAACCGTACTGACAACGAACAAGGTGGTTCCCTATCTGGATTTGCCTCTCCAGCATGGTAGTGACCGCATACTGCGCTTAATGGGGAGAAGATATAACCACCGGATGGTTATCAACATGATAAGTGATCTCAGAGCATCGATCCCGGAACTGGTCTTACGGACTACCTTAATGACAGGATTTCCAGGTGAAACTGAAGATGATCACCTCAAAAGCTTGGAGCTTTTACAGCAACTAGAGTTTGACTGGGCGGGAGTTTTTGCGTACAGTAAGGAAGATGGCACTGTTGCCGGTCAATTATTACCCGAGGTTTCCCCCGAGGTTGCTTATGAGCGCCGGGGGCAGCTTTTGGAGCTTCAACAGCGTATAACCCAGAGAAAAAACCACCGGCGGGTAGGCACACAAGCCACCGTGTTAATAGATGGAAAGGTGACTCCTGGGGATTACCGGGGCAGGACTTATTTTCAGGCACCAGATGTTGACGGAACAGTCCTGATTAAGACTGAAAAGCCCTTAAAGACAGGGGATTTTGTAACAGCCGTTTTTACCAGGGCTCGAGGTTATGACTTACTGGGAGAGGTACAAATTGGGGTTACCTAATGTAATTACATTAGCCAGAATCTTTCTGATTCCGCTGGTAATGATATTCCTCTTGGTGCGAATATCATATGGCGATTTAATCGCTGCCGTCATATTTGCCACCGCAGCTCTAACCGACAGTCTGGACGGGTATATTGCCCGTTCGCGAAAGCAGGTCACCCGTTTAGGCATTTTTTTAGATCCTTTGGCTGACAAGCTGCTGATATCGGCAGCTCTGGTTGCCCTGGTAGAACTGCACCGGGTTCCGGCATGGATTGTGGTGATCATAATCGCCCGTGAGTTTGCCGTTACCGGGTTACGAGCAATCAAGTCGGAGGAGGGTGTTGTTATTCCGGCCAGTATCTGGGGAAAAGCCAAAACGGTTTCCCAGATTGTCGCGGTGCTGATAGTGATTCTAGCCCCCTTATATGAGTCTTGGATACCATGGTCGATCGGGTATTGGGCCATGGTCGTTGCGGCCGGGGTAACCATCTTTTCCGGGATCGACTACTTTATTAAATGGCGATAATGGGCCGGGTAAAGGCTGCCGGTTCTTAAAAATACATATTGGCATGCAGGCTCATGGGGCCCGGGTATTCCCGGGCTTTTTAGCGTTCCAATGATTCCCTGAAGGCTGGAAAACTGCTGTATGTTATAATGCCTTGGAGGGAGGGTGAGATAATGGAAGGCGGCAAGGAATTTAGAGTTGGAATGGCAGCGATTGCCCTGGTATTGACCATAGCTGTATGCCTGGGAGGCTACCATTTATATATAGAATACGGGATCAAAAGGCCATTAACTGCATCATTAATGCAGGTTGATGGGGTGAAAAGCGTCGAAATTCTCAAGGAAAATGACAGCCAGGTGGTCCTGCTGACTCTGACCAATGATGCAGATCTTAAGGCTGTTTTCGCGGAAGCAAATGATATAACCCTGAAGAAAATGGGCGAAAAGCCCTATAGTATAAAGATCGCCGATAATCCTTCACCGGAACTGTCATCTCTGTATGATGATCTGGAACTGGGGATCCAACAGGGTATAGCCAATAGCTCATTTATCTGGCTTGCCGAGTGGATCGATGAGAAGACAGCCCCGGAAAGTATAGAGTACAGGATTCAGGTGGACAACCAGAACCTGTACCTGACGTTGAGCAAAGGCAACCATTACCTGAAACGAGTAATTGCAAGAGAAAACGTAACCAATAACAGCAGGAGGGATGGTAGGGATGCCTAAAGAAGTAGTCATAGGTTCGGGTGTGGGACTGATAGTATTTCTAATATTTCTGGGTATCAACGTTCTCCCTATAATCCTGTTCGGCTTGCTGGCAGTGGCATTATTCATTATGTTTGAAGCGCAGCTCAGGGATGGGATAAAAGGAATAGGTACCAGCGGCAAAGCGATAAACCACATAACGTTTGATGATGTCGGAGGACAGGACACGGCAATCAATGAGTTTAAGGAAGCCCTGGAGTTCCTACTTAAACCGGTAGAGATGGTGGAGATGGGTATCCGGCCCCTGAAGGGAATACTTCTGGTTGGACCACCCGGGACCGG
>JBLNCH010000160.1:0-2928 GCA_050260485.1 Bacillota bacterium
GGAGGAAAGCGGAGAAGCATAGAACTGAGGGATTGTCTCTTATGCTTCAAGGAAATCAGCGTATGATTCGTTTGCCCCTGCCAACCAACATATCTGGAGGATGCTCCCCTTGATGCATAAACCTTAAGTTGATGGTTGGCAGCTGCCCCCACCCGCTGGGGATTTTGGTTAATTTACATCAGAGGGGGAGGACTTGTTGAAATACCTGTCTACGCTGTTGATTATCATTCTATTGACGTTTTCGATGCTGGTGCAACCGTTGACCAGCGCAATCGCAGGCCCTGTTAACATGATGCCCAATGTTTCCTCAACAATGATGGACCCTGCATACTGGATCGGTAAATTGCCCGATCCGGACAGGATAATTATGAATCCTCAGGAGATTGAGGCTTTCAATCAGCGAATTATAAAGAGTCAGCCAGGGATGGTATTCGATCTTACCGAGGCTCCGGAAGCATTTACGGGGTCGGATCTGATCAGGTACATCAATCAGCCTATGCCAGAGGGTAAGACATATATAGGAAAACAAGAGGTGAAACCGGAATACTATGCTCAACTGATCAAACTGGTAAACCTTACAGCGATAAAAGAGATCAATCCGGTTCAATACGCGGTGAGCATAGAACGAACCAACCTCAAGGTATTCCCAACACTGGACGTGATCAGTGATGAGTATGATGATCCTGAATATGACCTCCTGCAGGTTTCAGCAGTATTACCTAATGAAGCGGTGCTGATCCTTCACCGGAGTCTCGATGGGAAATGGTATTTTGCACGGATCAACAACTGCCAGGGCTGGCTGCCTGCCACCAGCGTGGCTGTCTGTCCTGAACGTGAGGTCTGGGAACATTACCAGAAAACACACTCGTTTTTAACGGTAACCGGTAACCGGATAAGATTGTGTACCAATTATATTTCACCGGAACTATCTGAAAAAGAGTTCACCATGGGCTGCAAGCTGCCTCTCGCCAACCCGGGTGAGATACCCACCCTGGTTGACCGCCAGAACCCCACCGGGAATTACGTGGTCAAACTTCCGGTGCGGGGTGCTTGCGGCCAGTTGGAGTTTAAGCTGGCCCTAGTTCCGATATCCAGCGATGTATGCGAAGGGTACCTGCCTTACACCCGGGCCAACATTATCCTGCAGGCATTCAAACTGCAGGGTGAGAAGTATGGCTGGGGAGGTATGCTGAACGCTCGGGACTGTTCCAGCATGGTCATGGAAATATACCGCTGTTTCGGCTTTCGTTTACCGCGCAATTCGGCCCAGCAGGCCGCAACTGCGGGCAGGACCTTGACCTTCAAGGGTTTCGATACTGAAACCCGGGAGGAACTGTTGAATGATCTGAGTCCCGGGGCCATTCTCCACTTTTCCGGGCATATAATGCTCTACTTGGGAGAAGCTAACGATCGCCATTATGTAATCAGCGATCTGGGTTCGTATGCGATACCCAAACCTGACGGTACCATGGAAACGGTCCGGGTACACGGGGTGGTAGTGAATGACCTCAGCCTGATGAGAAGGAACGGCAACCGATGGATTGATGAGCTTACGGTTGGCAAAGAGATGGAGAATTCTTGGTTTGACGATTTGGAGGGTCACTGGGCCCGGCTCAGTATTATGGAACTGGCGGACCGCTTTGTTGTCCGGGGAAGGCAGGATGGCTCTTTTGATCCCGAGGGATACATAACCCGTGCGGAGTTGGCGACCATGGTATCCCGCGCCCTTAACCTGCCTCCACCAAAAGGCAATAATCAAAGTTTCTGCGATATATCCGGTCAGTGGTATACCGATTGGGTTGAGGCCGCTGCCGGTGCGGGTTACGTCAAAGGTAAAAACCAGGGGGTTTTCTGTCCGGCCAACCCCTGTACGCGCTTTGAACTGGCCTGCATCCTGGCCCGGGTTTTGGAGAAATCAGGGGTAATGACGGTTACTGACCCCGGTATTCTTGACCGGTTTGCCGACAAGGGTCAGATTCCCGAATGGGCCCGGGGAGCAGTTGTGACTCTGGTGAAGCAGGGCATCATGGTAGGCGATAAGGATCTCTTACGACCCGGTCAGGCTGTTACCAGAGCCGAGGCCGCGGTTTTGATCGACCGGGCCCTGGATGTGATGCGGACAGCGACAGACAGCTGAGGAACGCATAGAAATCTTGGACTTCGCGCCAACCAACAGAGAGATGGTGACTGCCCCCTCCAGTACGGCAGATTGGTTCGAATTCGACCATACATGGCGTCATGTGATGTGACCAGGCATGGGGACGATTCATTGGCCTGCCTTTTTGCCAGGCAAGGTGATTGCAAATGAGGAGGAGGGGATTGAATGTTAGCATATTGTGGAATCGACTGTAAGGTATGTCCTGTTTTTATGGCCTCACAGGCGGATGATGCGGAACAGAAGGCCCAGGTTGCCGCGCTCTGGTCAAAACAGTTTAATATGAACCTCACCCCGGATGATATTGCCTGTGACGGTTGCCGCACCGCAGGAGGAAAACTCTTTGCCCATTGCAGGACCTGTTTTGTAAGGAACTGCGGAATGAAAAAGAATGTGAATACATGCAGGGATTGCGAGACTTACGCCTGTGACGAACTGAACCTCGTATTTCGGAGTGTGCCGGCTGCAAAAAAGAACCTGGAAGGATCTTAGATTCAAGAATTTATCATGGAGACAGTTTCCGGCTGCATCTGGAAAGAATCGAGGGACAGTATTGCTGTCCCTCGAGTGCGTATATCAGCCTGTTGTACGCCGGCTATTTCCCGGCCGCGGACCGTTTGGCGGCCTCTTCGGAACGCAGTTCTTTGCGCAGAATCTTACCGGTGCCGGTCTTGGGCAGCGAATCCCGGAACTCGATGGTGCGGGGGTACTTGTAAACCGACATCTGTTCCCGAGCCCAGGCGACTATTTCCTCTTCGGTGACCTTTCCGACA
>JBLNCH010000161.1:0-14774 GCA_050260485.1 Bacillota bacterium
AGACCCGGGTTATTGATTCCAGTGGCGCCGGCGATGCGTTCTTCTCAGGGACGGTAATGGGCCTTATCAGAAAACTCCCTCTCAGTAAGGCCGTTGTCTTCGGCAGCATGGTGGCCTCCTGGACCATTCAGGTTGAAGAAAACACCTGCTTTGACATCCAGGAACGGTTATCAAGAGAGCACAAACAAGGTGGCGGTTCTGCTGTTTGTGTTACCTGATCTGGTAATAGGCGTCCAGGTCGGGATTGGGAGTGAATAGGATATCCTTGCCCAAGTGCTCCTTGATCTGGCTGATATACCTTGATTCCTCCTCCAGGTGAGGGAGAATCTCGGGGCGCACCTCAACGCAAACCGTATCGGCTGAGCGGCTCCCCAGATTGTAG
Source organism: Bacillota bacterium (assembly GCA_050260485.1). GTDB lineage: Bacteria > Bacillota > Syntrophomonadia > Syntrophomonadales > DTU052 > DTU052. Next base: position 383 of record JBLNCH010000161.1, read on the forward strand.
ACCTGGCGCATTATTTCGTGGCATATTACCTTGTTGCTCGGTGTCCGGCCCTTGCCTTCGCACACCGGGCACTCCTCGGCCAGCACGGTCCCCAGGCTGGCCCTGGTCTTCTTACGCGTCATCTCCACCAGTCCCAGCCGGGTAATTCCCAGAACTCTGCTGTGAGCCTTATCCTTGTACAGTTCCTGCTCCAACGTCTGCAAAACCTCGTTGCGGTGACTTTTCTCTTTCATGTCAATAAAATCAATCAGAATAATGCCGCCGATACCCCGTAAACGCAGCTGCCGGGGTATCTCATAAGCAGCCTCCAGGTTGGTCTTGAGAATGGTCTCATTTAACTGGCGTTTCCCCGTGTACTTGCCGCTGTTTACATCAATGACCGCCATAGCCTCGGTCTCCTCAATTATTATAAATCCCCCGCTCTTAAGCCAGACCCTTGATTTTGTAAGCCGCTTAATCTCCCGCTCCAGACCCAGCTTTTCGAGGGGAGCATCCTCCACCTTGATCTTGATTCCGCGGGCCGCGGCATCCTGGCTTATGAGTTCCCTAATAGAATCTGCCTGCTCCTTGTTATTCAGCACGATACTGGTGGTTTTGCCATCAATATAATCGCGCAGAACCCTTTGTACCACGTCCAGATCCTTGTAAATCAGGGCAGGAGCTGCCATATGCCTCTCCATTTCGCATATCTGCTGCCACTTGGCGTAGAGGGACTCCAGCTCTGCCGCCAGGTCCTGCAGCGGGGCCAGCGCTCCGGCAGTTCTTACGATCATCCCCGAATTCTCAGGTTTCAATCCTCGAAGGTAGGTTCGCAATTCCTCTCTCAACTCGGGATCCTTTACCTTGCGCGATATGCTGACATCATTCTGGTAAGGGAGAAAAACCAGGTAGTGTCCCGGCAGGGTCAGATGGGTAGTAACCCTGGCACCCTTTCCCGGAACCTCCTCTTTCTTAACCTGTACCAGCAGCTCGTTATCCCTTTTAAGGACATCACCGATTGAGGTGTTAGGCTTAATTCCTCGCAGGTCACCCTGGTAAAGAAAGGCGTTTTTATCATAGCCCAGATCGACGAAGGCGCAGGAAAGGCCGGGCAATACATTCTTAACACGGGCCTTGTAAATGTTACCGACCCGGTCATCATCCTCTTCATAGTGCAGCTCAACCAGGCGTCCGTCCTCCACGATGGCCAGGCGGGTCTCCCATGGATATCTCTCAATGATCAGTTGTCTTCGCACCTTATCTTACATCCTTTTAATTAAGCTCCAAAGGGTCCATCAGTTTTCCGTTAACTCGTATGTAGTTGGCTTCTCTCCAGTAATCGATAATACTTTCCCGGTCTAATCCGAAATTAACCAGAGCCTGCACCAGCTCGGGGAACCGGACTGCATTCTGGTTACCGGTAACGACCATAAACTCGAGTATAGATTCATTATCAGCGGGAATACAGCTTATGCGCAAGATACCAGGTCGTATATTTACCTCTCGCTGGTCCTTCGCACGGGTAACCCGGATCTCAGGGGCTCTTTCCATTCTCCGGACACCTTCCCTGACCTGTTCTTCCAGACCTGAGGGAAACGTAATCCTGTAAGCCGAAGTGTTAACTGCCTCCATCAACGAGGGTGATTCCCGGGAAAGCCTCTTCACTCGGTGGACTTTAATTCCCGGCGGTGTAACCTCCTCCAGTCGGCAATACAGATCATCCGGTTTGAGGTCATCTTCCAGTTTCATGTCCAGGTATTCTCTTTTTCCCCACAGACCAACCGGGAGCACGGTACCCAGTGAGATCTTGAAATGAGGGTTAAAACCCTGGGTAAGCTGCAGTGGGAGGTTACTTCGCCGTAGCATTCTCTCCCAGAGCCTCACCATATCCAGATGGGATAAATACCGTATTGCAGGTCCTTTTTCATACTCTACCCGCCAGCGCATTTGATTCCACCTTTCACCTGCAGCTCCACACCCAATCCCGGACAGATGCCGCAGTCCTGGCAACCGTCCTCCCGGCAGTCCAGGGTAGGCTCACCTCGATAAGCCCGCTCTCTCTCCGCCCTCAAAAACTCAGCAGTCACCCCGGTAACGATGAAATCCCAGGGCAGTATCTCGTCCAGTCCGCGTCGCCGGCTTACGTAGAATTCGGGGTTAAGCCCGGCCTCTTCCAGGGCCAGAAGATAATTCTCCAGTTGGAAATACTCTCTCCAACCGTCGAAACGGGCTCCCCGCTGCCACGCACCCATTATAACCCCACCGAGACGCCTGTCTCCCCGGGATATTATACCCTCCAGGTAACTGGTGGAAGGGTCATGAAAATCGTATTTTACCCCTTTAATCCGGCCATTCTCCAGTATGTACCGGCGTTTTCTTGCCATCTCCTCCCTGGTTACCTGTGGTTCCCACTGGAATGGTGTATGGGGCTTGGGTACAAAAAAGGACAGGCCAACATTAATTTGGGGGGGCCGCCGGGAACGCTCCGCCGCCAAGCGCTTGATTTTCCGCACCAGATCGATAATCCCGTCCAAATCCTCATCGGTCTCAGTGGGCAATCCCAGCATGAAATAAAGCTTTATCCCCAACCACCCGGCATCAAAAGCCGCCTGGCAGGCGGTTATGATGTCTTCCTCAGTTACATTCTTGTTGATAACATCACGCAGCCTCTGGGTTCCGGCTTCGGGAGCAAAGGTCAGAGTGGTTTTGCGCACCCGTTGGACCTCCTGAGCCAATCCCACCGAGAATGCATCCACCCGCAATGACGGCAAGGCCACCCCGGTTCCACGCGGTCCGTGCTCATCGATCAGCGATCTGGTCAGCTGCTCAATCCCCGAATAATCGGCACTGCTGAGACTGGCCAGTGATATTTCATCGAATCCAGTAGCCTCCAGAGTTTGACGGGCCATTTCTCTGAGCCTGTCAACCGAACGCTCTCGTACCGGGCGGTATATAACGCCCGCCTGGCAAAAGCGGCAGCCGCGCTGGCAGCCCCTCATGACTTCCAAAACAGCCCGGTCATGAATGATGCCCATATATGGCACAACAGGATTTACCGGAAAGTAGGCTTCATCAAGGTCCGGTATCACCGCTTTGGTCACCCGGGTTGGAACTCCCGGCAATACTGGATTCATGGCTGCAACGGTACCGTCACTGTTATAATTTACTTCATAGAGACCAGGGACATAAACCCCCTGAATGGCGGCCAAGGCTTGTAGCTGGTTATGCCGGGGTATACCGGGGTTCATTTTAATTGATTCAAGAACTTGTAATATGGCTTCTTCTCCATCCCCGATAACAAAAGCATCAATAAAATCGGCCATAGGCTCCGGATTAAAGGCATTGGGGCCTCCTGCAATCACCAGAGGGTGTGATTCACCCCGGTCCCGCGATAACAAAGGTATACCAGCCAAATCCAACATATTCAGTACATTGCTGTATGAGAGTTCATACTGCAGAGAAAATCCGATGACATCAAAATCAGTTACCGGTCTCATGGATTCAAGGCTGAAAAGGGGGATTCCGTTCTCTCTCATTTTTTCTTCCATGTCCGGCCAGGGGGCAAACGTCCTCTCCATGAGGAATCCCTCACGGTTATTGACCAGGCCATACAGTATTCTTCCTCCCATATGTGACATACCAACCTCATAAACATCGGGAAAAGCGAATACCGCCCTGACCTTTACCTTATCCCATTCCTTACATATCGCGTTCAATTCATTACCCGTGTACCGGGCCGGTTTGCTTACCTGAGGTAGAATCCCGGCTAGTCTAGTCTTGAGCATGGTACCTTCCATTCCTGTTTCGGGGATGTCTTTAAACCTGAGCAGTCAGAATCCCGGTTACCATCAGCCTTCAATGGAGTTAACAACAGCACTTAACTTCGCTGGTCGTCGTAACCTTCACCAGTCGGGAGCAATTCTCCGAGAGTTGCCATGGGCCCCCGGGTAAGCATGGCCTCTATTAGAACCCTCTCGGTTAGAACTCCCTGGACTTTTCCTTGGGTGTCAATTACCAGAACTACCGCAATGGTCTCAGGCAGGTTGCGGTACAAAATACGGCTGACCTTAACGCGGTGATGGGCTACGATTAACATACCGGTCGCCATACCGCATTCTCCCGGCATGAGCCGCTTTCGCAGCAGATAGCGGGTGAATCCATAAGGCAGCATCTGCATTTCTTCACGAGCCTTATAGCCCATAAAACCCGCCACCAGCAGCAGGTTCAAAGCCCGGGGATCCCGATAGCCCATATATAAACCTGCAACCAGCAGAACCAGGGCCAGAATCTGCCCAGACCAGGAGCCAACCAGAGTTGCTCTCCGCAGTCCGACTTTAGTGGAACACAGTGCTTTGAGAATTCTTCCTCCATCCAAAGGCAACGCCGGCAAAAGGTTGAACAGCCCCAGTAACAGGCTGAACTCCATAAAAAAAGAGAAACCCGCTACCCTTAGATTTCCCTCCATTATATAGGTTAATCCGGCTGAAAACAAGCTGAACACCGGACCTGCCATGGCCACTGCAATTTCGCGTCCCGGGCTGTCACCAACCATCTCTTCGGTTGTGATCTGCCCGCCAAAAGGAAACAGCTCCACCCGCAGCAGTCTTAAACCGCAGATGAGAGCCATCAAAACATGTCCCGCCTCGTGCACAATCAGGGCCAGGATCACCCATAGAACCTCGACAAACCCCGTACATAGATAGATCAGGCACACCAGCAGAAAAAGAGGGTTGATTGCCAGATTTACCTCCTTGATCGAACCTAACCTCATACGGAGTTTTCTGTGGCAAGAAACCCTTCAGGATTTATCGGTCCATCCTCGTTTCTCAGCTCCAGATATAAGAGGTCGGCTCCCCTGCCTAATGGGGTAGATTCGTCAACCGTCTCTCCTTCCTCTACGCTTACCTCTCGCAACCCGCGGACCACTGAGGTTAAGTTGTCACCATGCCGCAAGACCACCTGGTAGCCGTTTTCCTGCAGGTTTACTGAAGAAATCTCTCCTTGAAGGACCGGGTAAACCAGAGTACCAGAGTCTATGCGTAATACAACTCCCGGGTTAAAGGCCTGAGTTCCAGTGCGGGCATTGTAATACCACCCAAAATGACGGACCACTTCCGTAAAACTGCAGGGTAAATGAAGAGCCGACTTAGATACTGCCGGTGCTAGAATCTGATCATTCCAAATTGATTCGATCCATTGGCCCACATCGTAATCCCTGGTAGTGGTATAATTCAGCAATGACTGGATTATGCTCCGGGGCTGACCACTCCCCTGGTAGACCCAGGTCACGGCTACAATCAGGATCAACGCTATAAGTAGTCTGGTCTTAAAACTACTCATCACAGTCCCTCCCCCGTTCTCTTAAAAATATATTGGAGGAAGGCGTTAATATACCAATTAAGTTGTCCCAGTTTACCGCAAATTGGATAATTTATATATACGAGCTCGCCCGGCTCACAAGCGGGTCATCAAGTATTGATACTCAATCAGAAAACGATCTTCTTGCCTTTGATATTGATATCCAATAAAAGGCCAACCGCGATCATATTGGCCAGCATGAAGCTGCCCCCGTAGCTGATAAACGGCAGCGGAACCCCGGTAATCGGCATAAGGCCAATGGACATACCGATATTCTCAAAGATATGAAAGAGCCACATAGAGATTATTCCGATAGCCACCAGTGTGCTGAAGAAGTCCTTGGCATTATATGCAATAAAGATAGCCCGCAAAAGGACTACCGCGAACAGCAATAGCAACAGCCCGGCACCTATGAAACCAAACTCCTCACCCACAACCGCGAATATGAAATCAGTGTGGTGCTCAGGTAGAAAGTTGAGCTGTGCCTGGGTTCCCTGGAACAATCCCTTGCCAAATAACCCCCCTGAGCCAATCGCCACCAGGGACTGAATTATATTCCAGCCCGCGCCCCGGCCGCCCTGTCCATCGTTATAAGGGTCCAGAAACACGGTAAGCCGCTTAATCTGATAGTCTTCCAGCGGCAGCCACATACCGAACTGGACGTGAAGGAACAAAGCCAATACCGTCAAGGCCAGTGCCCCAAAGATAATCCACAACAGGATGCGGGGATTAGCTCCTGCCACAAACATCATTCCCATGGTGATCGCTACGAACACCAGAGCAGTGCCCAGATCCGGCTGCGCCATAACCAGTAGAATCGGGAGTCCCATATAGATAAAACAAGGCAGCATATCCCGCAGAGTATGGAGCATCCCCTGGCGTTTGGCCAGAAAGTCGGCAAAACACAGGATGATCATGATCTTAGCAAATTCAGCCACCTGAAGATTGAATCCGCCAATAGAGATCCATCCTTGCAGCCCCCGCTGTTCCGTACCCAGAACCAGGACCACAATTAGCAGGATGTTGGTAAGGACATAAATCAGGTTGTTATACCGGTTCACTTGGCCATAATCAACACTAAGCATTACCAGCACTAATCCAATCCCTATTACCAGAGAAATCAACTGCTTTTGAACGTAATATAAAGGAGCATCTGAATTAATGCCACCGCTGGCACTGGTAAGGATTACCAGACCAAATACGATCAAAGTTGCAAGTGCCAGTATAAATGGTTTATCAATCACCTTTAGTGCCCGGCGATGCAAAAAAAAACCTCCCCCGAAAACAACCAAGTCAACTAGATTATAAACCGGCCAATAATCGCTGTCCATCCAGGAGGAGATATCAGATCAACTTCACCAGGAAATTCGGCGCGTTAAACAAATAAAAAATGCGCCTAAAAAGGCGCAAAGCCGAGAGCTAGCCGGCCGGGATCAGACGGTTAAGCTCTTTTTGATTTTTAGAACCGGAATATTGGCCACCAGAGCCACCGTGTTCTCCATGCTGTCAAAGCTGATTTCAAGTGCGTCTTCGTCGATTTCAATGTACTCCCGTATCACCCGGATCAGATCCTCCTTCAAGGCCTCCAGCAGTTGAGGACATGCGTTTACGCGATCATGAACCAGTACCAGTTTAAGCCGTTCCTTGGCTACATGCTTGCTGCCGACTTTATCCTTATCCCTCGAAAAAAGTCTGATTAAAAACTGAAGCAAATCCTTCCCTCCTTTACCTGGAAGCCATTTTGAACATTCTTCGGAATTTGCTCATTAAGCCTTCCGAATAGTTCAAAGGCGACAGAGATACCTCCTCCCCGTTCAACCGCCTGGCAATTCTGCGATAAGCATCACCCGCACGGGAGGATGCGTCCATAACCGCCGGTTCACCTTTATTGGTAGATACGATAACAGTCTCATCTTCAGGAACGACTCCCAGCAGATCTACTGACAGGATATCTATCATATCCTCGATATCCATCATGTCACCCCGCTTGACCATTCGAGGGCGTATCCGGTTGATTATCAGCTGGTTTTTCCTTAACCCGGCCGCCTCCAGAAGTCCAACAATCCGATCCGCATCCCGGACTGAGGAGACCTCAGGTACCGCAACAACTATGGCTTCGTCGGCACCAGATATGGCATTTTTAAAACCCTGCTCTATGCCTGCCGGGCAGTCCACCAGTACAAAATCGAATTCCTTTTTCAGGTCATGACAGAGATTTTTCATTTGATGAGGTGACACTGCGGTTTTTTCTTTGGTTTGGGCCGCCGGTAAAAGATATAATCCTTCAAACCGCTTGTCTTTAATAAGAGCCTGTTTTAATTTGACACCGCCCGCTACTACGTCAACGATATCAAAGACGATTCTATTCTCAAGTCCCATCACCACGTCCAGGTTCCGCAGACCAATATCCGTATCCACCATGACCACGCGTCTTCCCAGCATGGTTAAGGCCGTCCCCAAATTAGCCGTAGTGGTGGTTTTGCCCACGCCCCCTTTACCCGAAGTAATGACTATAACCTTACCCTTCATTCCTTTTCCTCCCATTCCAAATCAGAGTTTGAGATCTTCGATAATCACCTTGCCGCTCTTAATAGAGGCCACTTCTGGTTCATTGCCCTTGAATCCCTGGCCTTCCGGAGGACGAGTAATGTGGTTGGCTATGCGCAGCTGGATCGGATTAAGGCGAAAAGCGGCTACCACAGCTTCTTCCGAGCCCAGGGCACCAGCGTGAGCCATTCCGCGCATGGACCCCATTACCAGGACATTACCTCCGGCAATCACCTCGGCTCCTGGGTTAACATCACCCAACACCACGATATTTCCGGGGAAGAACACCTTTTGACCGGATCTCAGGGTCCGTTTGATCAGCATGGTCTCCTCTAAAGACCCAACCTCCTGATTAATACTAAATCTGGCAGTTGGTGCATTGACGACCTCAACCGGTTTCTTGTTACCGCCAATATCCACACTTTTTCCTCTGCTGACCAGCTTTTTTAGATGGAGCCCCTGCTCCATTAGCAGTTCTTTTAACTCCTGGATTTCCTTTTGGCTTAGCTTTCGGCGTCCCACATCAAGCACCACCTGAACTCCAACCAGCAAGTCATCAAAGGCTTCCAATTTGTCAGCTAACTGCTTTTTGAGGGCCGGGAATGAGTCCTGAGAATCCAAACATATAATAATCCCTCCTTGGGATTCCCTTATCACGACATCCTCAGTAATCACAGTCACCCCCAACTCCCTTTTTACACTAGATTCTATGTTTGTTATTTTTTTCCTCCAGGTAATTCCCCCAAAAATTGAGGCAAATTGGTCCGTATTCAGCAAAAAGATGTTCCGTATCAGCATATATCTACAAGTCAACACGGCCCATATTGAGGGTAGGGGAACGGGACGGAATAAATGAATTGGTTTTATCTAAGGCCTGACCTGGATTACGGGAAGCGAAGGCCAGGATTATTGGAGAAGAGCTTGTCGGATTACCGGTGTCGATGCCAGCAGGAAAACTGGAGTTCATCCATCACTGCTAACGAAATATGGCACGTACTGCTACAGGTGCAAAGGGGGAACCGGGAGGGAAACGATCTACAGGTAGGAGGGCGTTCCGTTTACCGCCCGGAACCGTCCTCCTTTACCCGTGATCCCTTATTCGATAGGAACACTATTCTGCTCCAGAACCGGTGGCGGGTCTTCGGCCAGGTGATCCTTGACCTTGAAGTATTGCTCAAATACGGCCTTGGCAATCAAGCCCGCCGATGTGCTGCCGTGATAGCCGTATTCGACCACCCCGGCAAATGCTATCTCAGGATCATCATAGGGAGCGTACGCAATAAATACCCCGTGATAATCCTGGTTCTTATTGTCCCGGGCGCGACCGGTTTGTGCAGTACCGGTTTTCGCACCTCCAGATATCTCTTCCGGCAGGTTGCGGAATATGGAATAAGCTGTACCCCCGGGCATGGCCACGTGATGCATGGCATCGCGGGTAATAGCCAGAGTTTCGGGTTTCAGGTTGACCTTGTGAACCAGTTGCGGCTTGAATTCTTTAATAACTTTACCGCCCGGGGACACCACTCGCTGCACCAGGTAGGGCTGGAATCTGTACCCGCCGTTAGCAATAGTAGCCACATAATTAGCCAACTGCATCACTGTATAGCTATTGCTGCCCTGACCGATCGACATATTGAAGGTGTCAAATTGCTGCCAGTTAGTCTCAAAATTGTAATCTATGCGGTATTGAGCTTCAATCTTATTAAGTGCTTTCTCCTTTTCTGTAACCAGCTTCTTTCTTTCTTCCGGGGTTTTGGCCGCAGCAATAAGGGAGTCGTAACTCTTGACCGTTTCTTCACGTTTCTTATCGTAACGGCGATTTATGAGAATGCTGTTAACCTCTTTCTTCCATGAAGGATCCGGAACCAGGCCACTCTTTTCATAGGGCAGGTCTATACCCGTCTTACTGCCCAATCCAAATTCACGTGCTACTCTTGTCATTTGATTGACACCGGCTCTGCGGCCCGCTTCCTGGAAATATACATTACAGGAAACCGCCAGTCCTTCATAGTAGTCGACCGAACCATGTACCCCCCAGCATCCAATATGGGGTCTTATCCAGTAAGCACCGGTACAGGTCACCCTGTCATTTTTCGGGTCGAGGTTCCCCGTTTCCAGTGCTGCCATCCCGGTGACCGGCTTAAAGGTTGAACCCGGAGGGTACAACGCTTGAATAGCCCGATTGGTGGCTGCTCCGGGGTTCAAGGGATCATAATCACCTTGAGGAAAGTAATAGTTCAGGGTAGCCTTATCCATATTGGTCGTAAAATCGTTAGGGTTCATGCTGGGTCGACTGGTCATAGCCAGAATCCCGCCGGTCTTAACATCGATCAGGATGGCGGAAGCTGCCTTGGCCTTGGGACGGCTTTTCTGAACCTGTGTCAGGACTTCATCCATTGCCAGCTCCATTACCCGCTGCAGATCGCGGTCCAGGGTCAATTCCAGATTATTCCCTGCTTTGCGTTCCAGGGTCACCAGTTCCCGGATAGGACGACCCCGGGCATCTACCTCCACCCGGCGAGCCCCGTCAGTGCCCTTCAGGTATTCCTCATAAACCTTTTCCAGCCCATCCTTCCCCACCAGGTCTCCTACCCTGTATTTCAAAGGATCGTAGTTACGCTCCAGCTCTTCGTTGTCGTAAATGGGATGAACGTAACCCAATAAATGCCCGGCCAGGGTTTTCTCCGGATAGTACCGCAAAGGTTCAACATTAACCTCTACCCCGGGTAACTCGGCACCGTGTTCCTTGAGTTTAACGACCATCTGCCAATCCACATCCCGCATAACGGTTATGGGCTCAAATAATCTAAACCTTTGGTCCTGGATCAACTGATTTATATATTCTACAGTAATCTCCGGGTAACTTGGGTTCATTAATTCCGCCAGACGGCGTACCACCTTTTCCTGATCGGTAAGACCAAGATAAGTCAGTGAAACCGTATAAACCCTGCGGTTATTCGCCAGGATTTTACCATGGCGATCATAGATTTCCCCTCGTGGGGCTCTGAGGCTGACCAGGCGAACACTGTTTTCCTGCGCCTTGGTTACATACTTATTGTTCTGGACAAACTGTACAAATGCCAGCTTTATCATCAATACGGCCATTAACCCAAGAACTACATACCAGCAAATCCTAAGTTTGGCTTGAAGCTTTTTGGGATGCAGATCCTCACCCCCTGTATTTTGACTCTTTCAGCCACCCACTTCTGGCGGACTTATAGTACCAGATATAGAACGGTACCGACAACAGACCGTTATATACCAGCTGCCCGCTAAGGTCAAGCAGCATAGACTTATCCAACACCAGATGAGGCATACTGAGGATTGCTATTAATAGCATTACGATGGAATTAAAAACTGTAGCCAGAACCACTCCCCCAAACCCAACCAGGAGATTGTCCTTGAAAACATTAACTTCCAGTTTACCGATCAAATAAGCAGTAAGGCCCTTGGAGAGGGCATTCATGCCAATGAACCTGCCTACATAAAGATCCTCAAAAAGACCACACAAAAACCCATAGCTAAAGCCCTTTCTGGAACCATAAATAATGGCATAAAAGACAACAAATATCAACATCAAATCCGGCCCTACCCCGCGTAAGGTGAACCGGCCAAATAGTGTGCTTTCGAAAAATATTGATAGGAAGGGAATGAGGAATAATACCAGATACCGCAAAGACTCACCTCTTAACCTACGTATTTAAAATCCTCTTTCTCTTGATTTCATCAGATTTTATTCCGGTGGGCTTTATTTCCGCTGATAATAGGCGATCTCAGCAGTCTGTTGACTTCAATCTTTATGATCTCAGTCCTGTTCTGGAGGTGTTTGACCCTGGCCTGGAGGTGCTTGACCCTGTGGATTACCCGTAGTATCTTCCGATTCAGGACTCCTCCACTCGGCTGCCGGATTAATATAATTCGTCACCACCAGGACCTCCTCGATCTGGTCAAGATCCACGGCGGGTATAACCGTGGCCGTTTTGGTTAATGCCTCCGGTTCCGCCGATATCTTATCAATGCTCCCAATCATTATTCCCGCCGGATAAAGTTCACTGAAGCTGGAGGTTACCACCCGGTCGCCTTCCTTTACTTCAGAATAAAAGGGAATATGGCTGAGTTTCAGTTGTTTGCCGTTAACGGTTCCCACGATGATACCTGGAACCCGAGTCTCCTGAACCATTGCTCCAATGGCCGCTTCCCTGTCTGTGATCAACATAACCACCGCGTAGTTGGATGATACTGAAGTGACCCGGCCAACCAACCCCCGTGGTGTTATCACCGGCATGTTGCGGGCTATTCCCTTGTTGCTTCCCTGGTCAATAGTTATGGTGTTGTACCAGGTATTCGGATTGCGAGCGATAACCTGAGCCGGAATCATTTCCATATTAGTCAGGTTGTGGTCTCTAAAATCCAACAATTCTTTCAGCCTGCGGGCCTCGTACCTGTATTCTACTAACCCCTGATTCTCCAGCTGATAGCTCGCCAGTTCCTCCTCCAACCGTTTAACATCAGCCATTAGACTCTGTTTGCTGGCAAAGAGGATCTCCAGATTGTCCAGATATCCACGAAATGCACTTACCCCGCGTTGTAGCGGGGTATAGGCATCGCGCACCATCTTTTCAACTATCGTTAATTGGTCCCTCTCAGTTGATGTTTGATCGATCACTGTCAGGCTGATAACAATGATCGCAAGGATAATCCAGAAATAACGGTTCCTCAAGAAGCCAAACACTTAACTCCATCTCCCGCATACTGACCGCTGCTCCCCCAGAAAGGGAGCATATTGGGCCTTGGTCGTCCCCTTGGCGTTACCTGGTAATGTCAACATTCGATATACCGCCTGACCCTTTCTGTTGCAAGTCTGTTCCAGACTGGCCGTTCAGGTTAGACATACCTCTTAGTAGTTTCTGCGAGGGTTCCTCAATACTCTCCTCAGAATATCAATGTTTTCCAAAACATTGCCCGTTCCCCGGGCCACCGCAGACAAAGGTTCCTCACAGATATAAACCGGCATATTGGTCTCCATACTGATCAGCTGATCAAGCCCCCTTAAAAGTGAGCCGCCACCAGCCAGTACTATCCCTTTGTCCATAATATCGGATGCCAACTCCGGCGGAGTCCTTTCCAGACATACCTTAATTGCCTCAACGATAGCATAAACCACCTCGGCCAGGGCTTTGTTAATCTCTTTCGAAGAGACCGCCTGGTTCTTTGGCAGGCCGGTTATCAGATCGCGCCCCCGTACTTCGTACGAGGTTTCGGGTCCTTGCCAAAGGGCTGATCCGATATTAATCTTGATCTCTTCCGCCGTCCGCTCCCCGATCAACAGGTTATAAGATTTTTTCAGGTGCTGCATGATGGCTTCATCCATCTCATCACCTGCAACCCGCACCGATTTGGAGGTTACTATCCCTCCCAGGGATACGACCGCTACCTCAGTGGTACCCCCTCCAATGTCCACAATCAGATTCCCGGTCGGCTCATGAACCGGAAGCCCGGCCCCTACTGCCGCTGCCATAGGTTCTTCGATTAGAAAGGCTTCTTTGGCTCCTGCCTGTACCGCCGCCTCCCGTACCGCTCGTTCTTCAACGGCAGTTACTCCCGTAGGCACACTAATTACTACGCGTGGTCTCACAAAAGGATTACGCTGGCCGATAGATTTTTCAATAAAATAGCTCAGCATTGCCTGGGTGATGTCAAAATCTGCTATCACCCCACCTTTCATAGGCCTGATGGCAACTATGTTGCCAGGAGTCCTCCCGATCATGCGCTTGGCTTCCTCACCCACGGCTAACACCTTGTTGGTGTCGCTCTGGATAGCTACCACCGAGGGCTCTCTCAACACTATACCCTTGCTTTTCACATACACCAGGGTATTGGCCGTACCCAGATCAATACCCATATCTCGAACAAAGAACATCTCTTTTCTCCCTTCAGCTAAATGGCATTAGTGGCTTTCAAGCTAACGTACCTGCCATCTCCGATTATTATGTGGTCCAATACATCAATTCCGAGTAACTTGCCTGACTCAATCAACCTTTTTGTTATATTGATATCCTCTGCGCTTGGAGTAGGGTCTCCACTGGGATGATTGTGGATCAAAATAACAGCCGCAGCACTGCGTTTGACCGCTGGTTTGAAAACCTCACGGGGATGCACCAGAGAACTGGCCAGCCCGCCAATGGAGACCGTTTCCAGACCCAGAACCTGGTTCTTACGGTTGAGGTAGAGACACTTGAAGTGCTCACGGTCATAGTACCTCATATCCTCCATGACATAGTTTTTCACATCGTCAGGAGACTTTATTTGCTGTTGTTGGCTTGATGCCAAAGCTAATCTGCGTCCCAATTCTGCGGCGGCCCGGATCCGGGCAGCTTTGGCCAATCCAATCCCATCGAGAGCAAGCAGTTCTTGAAGGGTCATGGTCTTGAAAAACCGTAACCCTTCATGATTCTGCAGTAGTTGCTGGGCTAATTCAACGGCAGATAACTCTCTAGTACCATTCCCC
>JBLNCH010000162.1:0-2637 GCA_050260485.1 Bacillota bacterium
CTGGTTGAGGTTCTGGTCCATAATGACCAGGTCAAGATCGTAGCCGTCATTGAGCAGGAAATCACTTTTTTTAAACGATTCATAGTGACCGGGTATTTAGTGCTGGCCACATTACCCGGTAATTTATTCGAAGATATTAACAACGTTGTCTCCACAATAGTGAAGGAAATTGGAATGAGCACGGGAGCCTGTCATCTTGAGCTAAAGCTGGTGAACAATAGCTGGAAGTTGATTGAGATCAATCCCAGGATTTCAGGCGGAGCTATGAACCAGATGATAAAAGTGTCATGCGGCATTAACCTGGTCAGAGAAACGGTGCGGCTTGCACTTGGTGAGGAACCTAATCTTAAGAAATCACACTCTCATTATGTGTTTACTCAATACTTAATCGCATCTTCCCCAGGAATACTCAAGAAAGTGACCGGAAGGAACCGGGCTTCAAGTTACCCGGGAGTAACTGATGTCTACGTCAAATACTCGAGAGGAAGCGAGATCGGCCCGCCATTATCGATGGGAAAAAGATGCGGATACGTGATGGCGGTAGGCGACTCTCCTGAAGAAGCCAAAACAAGGGCCAAAACAGCGGCCAGCGAGATTCGATTTCACCTGGAAAGTCCCGAATAAGGAGGAAGAAATGTGCCGGTTGTTGGTATGATGCATGATAAGAAGGATCCGGCTCAGGTCAACAAGGCATACGCCTGTGCGGCTGTCGCCAAGGCCGAGAGCATTCCTTTCTATTATTTTTCCCCCGGTGAAGTGGATATCAAGAAGGAAATCATTCGTGGTTTCATCTATGAAGATGGCAGGTGGGTGCAAAAAACCCTTCGATATCCTGACGTTGTATATAATACCGGGAGTGGCTATGAGGTTGAACACTATCCTGCCATCGAAGAGCTGGAGAACAAACTCCCCTTTACCACTCACGCTGTCGGAAATAAACAGAGGGTTTATGAAAGATTAAAGCGGTCCAAAAAGTATGTGGAGAATTTGCCAAGAACCGAGGTTATTAGCAGTCCGTCAGAACCGCTCCAGTTCCTGGAGCAGTATAATCGAGTTATCATCAAACCGGCTTCCGGGCGGCAAGGCACCGGAGTCGTTTTTGCCGAAAAAACCTCAAGGGGTATTAGAGTGACTGAGGCCATGCAGAGCCGTATCCTATCGCTGGAGCAGTTTCGCCGGTATATTGAAGAAAAAGTGAAGATACAACGCCATCTGGTGCAGCCATACATAAAAAGTATCACCAGATATGGGCTGGCATATGACATTCGGCTGCACGTCCAGAAGAACGGGCTAGGCGAGTGGGTCTTCGTGGCCGGTTTTGTCCGGGTGGCTCCACCGGGTACCGTTGTATGCAACATCAGCCAGGGGGGCTATTTTAATTACCTGAAAACCTTTTTAATTCACGAGTACGGAGAACGTTCTGACGGTTTACGATCGAAGCTGAAAAAATTTGCACTGGGGCTTGCGCGTCATCTGGATGAGATACATGCGGAGAAATTTGACACCCGACTTGATGAACTGGGAATCGATGTTGGAATTGATGAGAACGAGCATATCTGGCTCTATGAAGTAAACTGGAGACCAGGCTCACCCCCGTTACTGTACCTCGAGTTGGACGTGGTTAAAAACGCCCTTGAATACGCGGTTTATCTTGCCAGGCTGAAACGTTAGGGTTCAGACATACTTTGGTTTTGGATCTGAAGATTCAACGGGACATAAACGCCCTTGGAACACAGGTAATAAGGGGACGGAGGCCGTGTCCACATCGTAGAATGCACCCCGGCCCTGTCCTCTTTCCGCCGATTATCATTAACCGATCTTAATCCTGTCTTTTAACCGCTGCCTGTTCCCCCACTGTGAACCCATTTGCTATCGGAAGATGTTTCTTTTTTGCTTTTCAAACGTAAATGATATGTAGAAGGGGGTATCAAAGTTGGCCAACGATTTCCTCCGCTTATATGAAAGCTGCTATGACGACATCTACCGGTACGTCTATTGCAAAACAGGTAACCCCTGGGATACCGACGATATTGTCAGCGATGTTTTTCTGAAAGCCTACCGGCATTATGACTCAACCCGCCAGACCCACAAGGCCTGGCTGGTGACGATTGCCCGGAATACTACCGTTGATTATTACCGGAAATCTGGCCGGGAGCTGCCCGGTGAGGTTCCTGAAAGCCTGACCTTCATGACGGTGCTGGAGGATCTGGAACATGATCTGGAGAAGGCCTGCTTGAAAAGTGCTTTAAGTCAATTGGATGATGAGCAGTTTGAACTTATTAACCTGCGTTTTTTCTGCGGACTCAAATTTAGGGAGATAGCATCTGTCCTCGGTACCAAACAGGCCAACGTAAAAACCAGGTTTTACCGTACTCTGGAACAGCTTAGGAAGAAGGTGGAGTCATGTTTGGCAAGCGAAAACAGTTAGACGAATGGGGAAAGAAGGTGGAAGCCCTGCGTGAAAAAATACCCGTAAACCTGGATTTAAAATCAAGGTTGCGCACCGAATTCGAGTCCTACCCGGCAGCCACCCGGAAGAGACCAACCCTGGCATTCGCAGCGGTGCTAACAGCCGCAATGGCTCTTGCTTTATGGTTGGGTTGGGGGGACCATGACAGCGGTCATCAGAATCCTGTA
>JBLNCH010000163.1:0-13189 GCA_050260485.1 Bacillota bacterium
GGGTCAAGACTGGTAAAGTAGTAAGCAACAAAATGGAAAAAACTGTAACCGTTAGCGTTGAATCCGTAATACAGCACAGTTTATATAAGAAGACCGTCAGACGAAGCAAGAAGTATAAGGCACATGATGAGAATAACCAGTGCAATATCGGGGACTTGGTTAAAATCATGGAAACCCGCCCCTTGAGCAAAGACAAGAGGTGGAGAGTAGTCGAGGTACTGGAGAGAGCCAAGACCTTACAATAGATGGCTGAAAGGAGGTTGCCGCAGTGATCCAGCCTCAAACGATGCTGCGTGTCGGCGACAATACAGGCGCAAAAAGGCTGATGTGTATAAAGGTACTGGGTGGGTCCCTCAGAAGATATGCTACTGTCGGAGATGTCATTGTAGCTTCTGTGAAAGAGGCCGGTGTCGGAGGAGTAGTGAAAAAGGGTGATGTGGTTAAGGCGGTAATAGTCCGCACCCGTAAAGAGATTCGCCGCCCTGACGGATCCTATATCAGGTTCAGTGAGAATGCAGCAGTGATAATCGATGATAACAACAACCCCAAGGGTACCAGAATATTTGGACCGGTTGCCAGGGAATTAAGGGACCGAAATTTCATGAAGATTGTATCACTGGCCCCCGAAGTCTTATAAAGCGGAGGTGATTACATTTGGGCCAGAAAGTCAGGTTAAAAAAGGGCGATACCGTTTTGGTCCTGGCTGGCAAGGATGCCGGGCGAAAAGGTAAAATCCTAAAAGTCACTCCTGATAAAGGAAAAGTGATAGTGGAAGGAGTTAATAGAGTCAGGAAACATCAGAAACCTACCCGCGCTCTACCGCAGGGGGGGATCCTCCGTATCGAAGCAGCACTTGATGCCTCCAATGTGATGCTGGTGTGTGGCAAGTGCGACCGACCGACCAGGATAGGGAGTAAGATACTGGCCAATGGTGAGAAGGTTAGATGCTGCAAAAAGTGCGGTGAGGTTTTGGAATAAGGCCGAGGAGGAGGCTTAAGCGTGGCAAGACTGAAAGAGCAATACTTGGGCGAAATAGTACCCAAACTTATGGAGAAATTCGCATACCGCAATACCATGCAGGTACCAAAAATAGACAAGGTGATAATTAATATGGGGGTTGGTGAAGCTATCCAGAACCCCAAGAGCCTGGATGGGGCGGTGTCAGATCTTCGAACCATCTCCGGGCAGAAGCCGGTTATTACCAAGGCCAAGGCTTCCATCGCTGGATTCAAATTAAGAGAAGGCATGTCAATCGGCTGTAAAGTAACCCTGCGTGGTGAACGCATGTATGATTTCCTGGATAAGTTGATTAACGTGGCCTTACCCCGCGTGCGGGATTTCCGTGGGGTATCCCCCAAGGCCTTTGACGGCCGGGGAAATTACAGCCTGGGAATTAAGGAACAGCTGATATTCCCGGAGATTGAATATGACAAGATTGATAAAATCCGTGGTTTGGAAGTGGTAATCGTAACTACTGCCAAAACCGACGAAGAAGCGAGAGAGCTTTTAAAATTAATGGGAATGCCCTTTAGGGAACAGTAAGGAGGGAAGATATGGCTAAAAAAGCGATGATTGCCAAGCAAAAGAGAACCCCCAAGTTTGGAGTTCGTCAGTATAATCGATGCCGGGTTTGTGGGAGACCGAGATCCTATATGCGCAAGTTTGGGATCTGCCGTATCTGCTTCCGGCAGATGGCCCACAGGGGTGAAATACCAGGAATAACCAAGGCCAGTTGGTAGTGGTAATAGAAGGAGGTTGAACTATGGTCACGACAGATCCTATCGCCGATTTCCTGACCCGGATAAGGAACGCGAACATGGTCTCACATCCAACCGTGGAGATTCCCGGATCGAAGATGAAATTGGCGATTGCTACCATACTGAAAGACGAAGGCTATATCAAGGATTTCGAGTTTATCGAAGACGGAAGACAGGGCATAATTCGTGTCTATCTGAAGTATGGTCCCAACCGCGAAAAAGTTATTACGGGTATCAAAAGAATTAGCAAGCCAGGACTCCGGGTGTATGTCAACAAGGATGATGTACCCAAAGTTCTGGGTGGGTTCGGAACAGCCGTCATTTCCACCTCCCGTGGCCTGATGACAGACAAAAAGGCACGGAAAGAAGGAGTAGGTGGAGAGGTCGTCTGTTATATCTGGTAACGAGGAGGCTAAGCAAGGTGTCACGCATAGGAAAGCGGCCCATAGACCTTCCCTCTGGTGTCGAGGTAACCCTGGGCGAAGGAAGTATTACGGTTAAGGGCGCCAAGGGCGTTTTAACACGAGATATCCCCGCTGGCATCAGTGTGTCCCAGGAGAATAATCAACTGATAGTTAGCAGAGCCAGCGATGTAAAGGAGCACCGTTCACTGCATGGTTTAACCAGGGCCCTGATAGCCAACATGGTTCAAGGTGTTGAAAAAGGGTTTGAAAAAAAGCTAGAATTAGTCGGTACTGGGTACCGCGCTGCTGTCCAGGGGAAAAAACTGGTATTAACCATTGGTTATTCCCACCCGGTGGAGATTGAACCACCTGAAGGTATTGAGTTTGAAACCCCGGCCGCAACCCGGATAACCGTCAAAGGGATCGACAAAGAAAAGGTAGGAAACATTGCGGCTACCATCAGAGACGTACGCAGACCTGAGCCGTATAAAGGCAAAGGCATTAAATATGAAAATGAGAAAATCAGACGCAAGGCTGGAAAGGCCGGTAAGAAATAAAGGGAGAAAGGAGTGGCACGGAGTTGATTAAGAAGCCGAGTCGCAATCGACTACGGATGGGTAAGCACAAGAGAATACGCCGCAAGGTGCAGGGCACTCCCGAAAAACCAAGGCTATGCGTCTTTCGCAGCCTGAATCATATTTACGCCCAGGTGATCGATGATGTTAGCCAAAACACTCTGGTGGCAGCGTCAACCCTGGAGGCGGAAGTGCGGAACAGTATCAAGGATGAGAGCAAGATGGAAGCAGCCAGGGCGGTTGGAACGGCAGTAGCTAACAAGGCTCTGGCGAAAGGGATTTCGGAAGTAGTATTTGACCGCAATGGTTACAAGTATCATGGAAAAATTGCAGCTCTGGCCAATGCGGCCAGAGAGGCCGGGCTAAAGTTTTAGCTAAAGGAGGGAACCATAATCGAAAGGGAACAAAACGCACCGGAACTTATTGAGAAGGTAGTAACCGTAAGAAGAGTAGCCAAAGTCGTAAAAGGCGGACGTCGTTTCAGTTTCAGCGCCGTGGTCGTGGTTGGCGATGGCGAGGGTAGAGTCGGTGCCGGACTTGGTAAAGCGGGTGAAGTGCCGGAAGCCATCCGTAAAGGCGTTGAGGACGCGAAGAAGAACATGATTGAAGTCCCGATGAAAGGGACCACCATCACGCACGATATCATCGGAGTATTTGGCGCCGGCCGGGTTTTATTAAAAGCGGCCGCACCCGGAACTGGTGTTATTGCCGGGGGGCCAGTCAGAGCGGTATTGGAAGCGGCCGGGGTGAAAGACATTTTGACAAAATCTTTGGGATCCTCCAATGCCAACAACATGGTGCAGGCTACCATCCAAGGCTTAAAGTCCCTTAAACAGGCTGACAAGGTGGCCCGGCTGCGGGGTAAAACCATTCAGGAAATCATAGGCTAGGAGGTAGTTGCTTTGGGTAAAAAGCTCAAAATAACCTGGGAGAAAAGCACAATTGGACATATCAAGTCCCAGAGAGCTACTATCAAAAGTTTAGGTCTTAAAAAACTTAACCAAACCGTGATTAAGGAGGACACCCCGCAGATTCGGGGCATGATTAACAAAGTGCAGCATCTGGTTACGGTTGAAGAGGTTTAGCTTGAGGAGGTTAAGGATGAAACTTCATGATTTGCAATCTCCTGCTGGCGCCGTTCATAAACCGAAACGGGTTGGCCGGGGCATAGGATCGGGTCATGGCAAGACATCGACCCGTGGCCACAAGGGTCAGAAGGCACGCTCTGGCGGCGGAGTCAGGTTAGGGTTTGAAGGGGGCCAGATGCCCTTACAACGGAGGATTCCCAAGCGGGGATTCACCAACATATTTAAAAAGAATTACAGTATCGTTAATGTGAAGGACCTGGAAAGATTCGATGACGATACGGTGGTGACTCCAGCTCTGCTGATAGAGAGTGGCTTAATCAAATCAATCCAGGATGGAGTCAAGATTTTAGGCGACGGGGAACTCACCAAGAGGCTAATAGTAAAGGCTCATAAAGTCAGTCAGGCCGCGGAAAGCAAAATCTCCGCCAGGGGTGGCCAGATAGAGGTGATATAGTTGCTTGGTTCATTACAGCAAGCGTTTAAAATCGGGGATCTGAAACAAAAGGTCTTGTTCACCCTCTTGATGTTTGCGGTGTTTAGACTGGGAGTTCATATACCTGTTCCGGGAATAAACCCGGATGCCCTGAGTGAATTGCTGAAGAACCAGTTTCTCGGGTTTTTCGATGTAATCTCCGGGGGTGCGTTCAAAAGGTTCAGTATTTTCGCCATGAGCATAACCCCTTACATTAACGCTTCTATTATTATGCAACTGCTGACGGTTGTTATTCCCAGGTTGGAGCAGCTCAACAAAGAAGGGGAAGAAGGCCGCAAGAAGATTGCACAATACACCCGTTACGGTACAGTTGTTCTGGGATTCATTCAGGCCATCGGGATTGCCATTGCCCTGGGCCGTTATTCAGGAGCCGGTGGGCTGGCGGTTGTCCAAAACCCGGGTATTGTATCGTATATGATTATAGCAATAACTCTTACCGCGGGAACAGCACTCTTGATGTGGATCGGTGAGATGATAACGGAAAGAGGGATCGGCAACGGTATCTCACTGATAATCTTTGCCGGTATAGTGGCCCGGATTCCCAGCGGCGTGAGCGGTGTCTTCGAGTATCTTCAAGCCGGAACCGCCAGTTATTTTAGCGTGTTGCTGTTTGTTGTAATTGCCCTGGTAATGATAGCTGCGGTCGTGGCCCTGAACGAAGGCCAGCGCAGGCTGCCGGTGCAGTATGCCAAAAGGGTTGTGGGACGAAAAGTATACGGCGGACAGAGTACCTTTTTGCCACTCAAGATAAACACCGCTGGGGTTATTCCGATAATTTTTGCCATGTCGATCATGATGTTCCCGGGCACTATAGGTTCCTGGTTCCAAAATTCGGCGTTTAACAGCTGGATGAATACCTATTTCCATTTTGGGAGTCCTTTGTATAATACCATCTATGCCCTATTGATCATCTTCTTTACCTACTTCTATACAGCGGTAGTGTTTAATCCAATGGATGTGGCGGATAACATTAAGAAATATGGTGGATTTGTACCGGGGATTCGTCCGGGGAGGCCAACTGCAGAGTATATTGACAAGGTATTGGGTAGACTTACGCTGGCAGGCGGGGTATTCTACGCCTTCGTAGCTATACTGCCAAACTTCGTAATAGCTTTAACCGGTCTTACCAACATCTGGTTTGGTGGAACCGCACTTTTAATCGTTGTTGGGGTGGCGTTAGACACCATGAAGCAGATAGAGGCTCACTTGTTGCTTAGGAGTTACGAAGGGTTTGTTAAATAAGACAGGAGATGAAACAGTATGAACGTAATTCTAGTTGGACCTCCCGGCGCTGGTAAGGGAACCCAGGCGGAGACGATTGTCCAAACCTTTAAGATTCCCCATATCAGTACCGGAGATATGTTTCGGGACGCGGTCCGCCAGGGCACGGAGCTGGGCAAACGAGCCCAGGAATACATGAATGCCGGGAAGCTTGTTCCCGATGAGGTTACCATTGGAATCGTCAAAGAAAGACTGAGCCAACCTGATTGCGACAAAGGATTTCTTTTGGACGGTTTTCCACGTACCGTGGTGCAGGCAGAGGCTCTGGATGGAATAATGGCGAGCCTGGGGAAAAAGATCGAACTGGTCTTGAATATTGCCGTACCTGATGAAATAATTGTGGAGCGTATTGTGGGACGGCGGTCATGTAAGAAGTGCAATACTGTCTATCACATTAAGTTTAATCCTCCCAAGGTGGAAGGAATCTGTGACAAGTGCGGCGAGCCGTTGTTCCAGAGAGCAGACGACCAGGAAGCAACCGCAGTACAACGGCTAAAGGTGTACGCGGAGCAGACCAACCCGGTACTCGATTTCTATGCCCAAAAAGGTATTGTCAAGAATATCGACGGCAACCGGAGCCGATCCGCGGTTTGGGAAGATGTAAAAAAATCTCTGGAGTCCTATGATAACAATTAAGAATAAAAAAGAACTGGAATTCATGCGACAAGCGGGCCTCATTGTTGCTGATACCCTGGAAAGGTTGGCCGGGCTGGTTAAGCCCGGCATAACCACCGCTACCCTCGACCGTTTTGCCGAGAATTATCTGGCTGAGAGAGGCGCCAAGGCTTCCTTCAAAGGGTACAACGGTTTTCCGGCATCAGTTTGTGTTTCAGTTAATGAAGAGGTCGTTCATGGAATACCAGGACAGCGTCGTTTAAAAGAAGGAGATATAGTCGGTATCGACCTGGGAGCAATCGTCAATGGCTGGCATGGCGACGCAGCGATAACGGTGCCGGTGGGAGAGGTTTCTCCTGAGATTAAGCGATTATTAAAGGTTGCCGAGGAATCACTCTATCTGGGTATCAAGGCGGCGCTGCCCGGGGCTAGGTTAGGTATGGTCTCCCACACCATACAGAGTCATGTTGAAAAAGCTGGCTTTTCTATAGTCAGACAGTATGTGGGACACGGCATTGGCAGGCAGATGCATGAAGAACCACCGGTACCCAATTATGGACGGCCTGACCGGGGACCGGTGCTGGCTGAAGGTATGACCATTGCGATTGAACCGATGGTGAATGTTGGGGGATATGAAGTCCTGGTTAGACCCGATAACTGGACCGTGTTTACTAAAGATGGCAGTTACTCGGCTCATTTTGAGCATACCGTGGCCATTACCAGTAATGGGCCGGAGATTCTGACCCGCAAGTAACGGAGGTGCTTACATGGATGGATGAATTAGTCGGCAGACTAGTTGTCTCCAAAGCTGGTCGGGATAAGGGGAAGCCTTTTGTTATTATTAAAGTTATTAATGACAGGTTTGTCCTGTTGGCGGATGGTGAGCTGAGGAAAGTGGATAATCCCAAAATCAAAAACATCAAGCATCTTCAGATGATCAACAAGGGGTTACCCGAAATAACCGCAATCCTCGAGAGAGGCGAAGTCCTGGAAAACCACCGCTTACGGAAACTGGTGCGAAGTTTGTGGTCAGAGTGCCAGGAGGAAAACAGGGAAGGAGGGTCCCTTTGTGACGAAAGAGGATGTCATTGAGGTTGAGGGTAAGGTGATTGAGCCGCTTCCAAACGCAATGTTTACCGTTCAGCTTGATAACGGGCATAAAGTGTTAGCCCATATCTCCGGTAAAATGCGGATGCATTTCATCAGAATTCTCCCGGGAGATAGGGTCACGGTTGAGCTCTCACCATACGATTTAAATCGTGGCCGGATCGTATACAGGTTCAAATAAAGGAGGGCCCTTGAGATGAAAGTAAGACCATCTGTTAAACCCATGTGCGAGAAATGCAAAATCATTAAGCGCAAGGGCAGAGTCATGGTGATTTGTGAAAATCCCAAGCATAAACAAAGACAGGGTTAATTGGAGGTGAAATAATTTGGCCAGAATAGCTGGTGTTGACCTGCCTCGTGATAAGAGAGTAGAGGTAGCCCTTACCTATATCTTCGGGATTGGGAGACCAACCGCCCGCAAGATAGTAGCGCAAACAGGTATAAACCCCGATACCCGGGTGAAAGATTTAACTGAGGAAGAAGTTGCTAAAATAAGAGAGATAGTCAATAAGAACTACAAGGTGGAGGGAGATCTGCGCCGCGAAGTCAGCATGAGTATCAAGCGACTTATGGATATTGGCTGTTACCGGGGACTAAGACACCGCCGCGGGCTTCCGGTACGCGGACAACGTACAAAAACAAATGCCAGGACCCGCAAAGGCCCACGCCGCGCCGTGGCGGCAAAGAGGAAGAAGTAAAGGGGGAACGAGCGATAAATGGCGCGTAGAGGAACTACTACGAGGATTAAAAGAAGAGAAAGAAAGAATATTGACTATGGCATTGCCCATATCAAATCAACCTTTAATAATACCGTGATTACCATCACTGACCGCGAGGGCAATGCAATTTCCTGGGCCAGTGCGGGAACCGTTGGTTTCAAAGGCTCACGTAAAAGCACTCCGTTTGCTGCCCAGCAGGCGGCGGATCAGGCGGCTCGTTCAGCGATGGAACATGGTATGAAAGAGGTCGAGTGTTATGTGAAGGGACCCGGATCTGGCCGTGAGGCTGCGATTCGTTCCCTGCAAGCGGCTGGTCTCGAGGTAAGCGTTATTAAGGACGTTACGCCGATACCGCACAACGGTTGCAGACCACCTAAGAGAAGAAGGGTTTAAAGGGGGTTTTTAATCAGTGGGAAGGTATACTGGCTCGGTTTGCCGCCAGTGCAGAAGAGAAGGGGAAAAACTTTTTCTGAAGGGCGACAGGTGTTATTCTCCCAAGTGCGCTGTAGACCGTAAACCTTACGGACCTGGACAGCACGGTCAGAGCAGGCCTAAGAAGCCGACAGAGTATGGATTACAATTGCGTGAGAAGCAAAAAGCCAAGAGGATATACGGGGTGATGGAGAAGCAGTTTCGCAACTACTTTGAAAAAGCGGAACGCCAGTCCGGGATCACCGGGGAAAACCTCCTTGTTTTATTGGAGAGACGGTTGGACAATGTTGTTTACCGGTTAGGATTGGCAGCCTCTCGCAAAGAAGCCAGGCAGCTTATCAGCCACGGGCATTTTACCGTAAATGGGAGAAAGGTGAACATTCCTTCATTCCTGGTCAAACCGGGACAGGAAATAGAAGTTAGAGCCCGCAGCAAAGAATCCCCAAAGTTCAAGGAGATACAGGCACAAGCAGCGTACAGAACTCCTCCGGAGTGGTTGGAGCTTGATGTTGATAACCTGAGGGGCCATGTGCTAACACTTCCCAAACGGGAAAACATCGAGGCGACTATAGCTGAGCACCTCATCGTTGAGCTTTACTCCCGATAGGTTTAGGCTGTATTATACTCCAGCCGAAGGAGGGTGAAAGATGCTTGAAATTGAAAAGCCTAGGATTGAGTGTGTTGAGAGGGATACCGACACTCACTATGCCAAGTTTGTGATTGAACCGCTCGAAAGAGGTTATGGGATCACTTTGGGGAATTCACTCCGCCGGGTTCTCATGTCCTCACTCCCGGGTGCTGCAATCAGTTCAATCAAAATCGATGGTATCCTGCACGAATTCTCAACCCTGCCCGGGGTTTTGGAAGATATCACCGAGGTGATTCTTAACCTTAAACAGGTCGTTTTAAAATATGAAGGAGAGGAACCTAAAATCCTGCGGCTTGAACAAAAGGGCAAGAAGGAAGTTCGAGCTGGTGATATTGAGCGGGATGCTGAGGTTGAGATACTGAATCCCGATCTCCTTATTGCCACAATGAATGATGAGGCTGAGCTCAATATGGAGTTGACTGTTGAAAGAGGCCGTGGGTACGTAAGTGCGGACCAGAAGAAGAAAGGCGATGAGGTTATCGGGGTCATTCCCATTGACTCTATCTTTACCCCGGTGAGAAAAGTCAACTACACGGTAGAGAATGCTCGGGTAGGGCGTATTACCGACTACGATCGCCTGATGCTTGAGGTATGGACTAATGGAACTATTACGCCTGAAGAGGGCATCAGCTTGGCATCCAAGATTCTTGTCAACTACCTTAAGCTATTCTCGGAGATGGATGACGGTCACACTGAAGTTGAAATACTGGTTGAGAAAGAAGAAGAGAAAAAGGACAAGATCCCGGATATGCCCATTGAGGAATTAGAGCTGTCAGTTCGGGCCTCCAACGGACTGAAACGGGCCAGCATCAACACCGTAGGGGATCTGGTGGAGAAGACCCGTGAAGAGATGGGCAAAATAAGGAACCTGGGGCAGAAATCCCTGGACGAGATTGAACAGAAATTAAAAGAATTGGGACTCTCATTTAAGCAGCCAGAAGACTAACAGGGAAGGGGGAAGCACAGTTGGGATACAGAAAACTGGGAGTAAGAAGTGACCACCGCAGATCCTTACTTAGGAATTCGGTCACCTCATTGCTGGCCCATGAAAAGATAACCACCACCGAAACTCGAGCCAAGGAGATTAAACGGGCGACTGACAAGGTTATTACCTTGGGCAAGAAGGGTGATCTGCACTCCCGCCGCCAGGCCCTGGCCTACGTGACGGATGAGAAAGTGGTTCGTAAGGTTTTTGATGACCTGGCCAAGAGATATGATGACCGGCCAGGAGGTTATACCCGCATCATCAAGTCCGGGTTTCGCAAGGGTGACGGTGCACCCATGGCAATAATTGAGTTAGTGAAATAAGGATGATTGAAGTTACAGGGGTAGGGTTTGTTTATCCCGGACAGGAATCACCCGTCTTAAAAGATATCAACTTGGAGATCAGGCCAGGAGAATTCCTGGCCTTACTGGGTAGAAATGGGTCCGGTAAATCAACGTTTACCAGGCTGTTTAACGGGTTGTTGATACCTTCTATTGGTGATGTGGTAGTCGATGGTTTCAATACCCGTGATCAAAAAAACCTGTCCAAGATCAGGCAGCGAGTAGGGCTGCTTTTCTCCAACCCGGATAACCAGTTGGTTGCCGGTATTGTTGAGGAAGATGTCGCTTTTGGCCCGGAAAACCTGGGAATGCCTTCGCAAGAGATCCAGGACCGAGTCAGATGGGCTTTGTCGGTAGTAGGTATGGAAAAGTACCTTAAACACCCACCACACCTGCTGTCAGGAGGACAGAAGCAGAAAGTAGCAATAGCCGGCATCCTGGCTCTCAGGCCAAGCTACATGGTGCTTGACGAACCTACCTCCATGCTTGATCCACAGGGACGCGACGAGGTATTGCGTACCCTGGTTGACCTTAACCGGGAACAGGGAACTACTGTCGTGCTGGTTACCCATTTTGCGGAAGAGGCAGCCCTTGCAGACCGGGTAATGGTTCTCGATCAGGGTAGGCTGGTCATGATGGGTTCACCGCAGGAGGTTTTGACCAGGCCAAGTGATCTGCATACCTGGGGGCTGGAGGCACCGGAGATAGTCCTTCTATGTCAGGAATTAAGAAAACGGGGGCATAACCTGCCGCTGGTTTTCGACCGGGAGCAGGTGGTGGCAACGATTACGCGGTGGCGGTGAAGGATTAAAAGAAATTCAATTCTTACATGGATTAGTGCTACTCTTTAATCAGGTGAGTGTATGTCAATTCGGTTATCCAGGGTAGGATTCCAATACGCCAGGGGACTAACCTGGGAGAATACTGCCTTAAAAAACATAGACCTGGAGATTAAAAGAGACGAAATGCTGGGGATAATCGGTCCTACTGGCTCCGGCAAAACCACGCTATTACAGTTGATGAACGGTATCCGGCACCCGAGTGAGGGTCAGGTTTTAATCGACAACCAGGATCCGGCCAACCTGAAAGGCCGGGAAATCACCAGGCTCCGGCAAAAGGTGGGCCTGGTTTTTCAGTTTCCAGAGGATCAGCTGTTTGCCAACAGTGTATATGAGGATGTTGCCTTCGGACCACAAAACCTGGGAATAACAGGTTCTGAACTGGAGGAGCGGGTCAGGTGGGCCATGGAGGCTGTGGACCTGGACTTCGGGGATTTAAGCCGGCGCAGGCCGCAAACCCTTAGTGGGGGGCAGAAGAGAAGGGTAGCCATAGCCGGTATCCTGGCCTTAAAGCCTGAGTATCTAATTCTGGATGAACCAACCGCAGGACTTGATCCTGAAGGCAGAAAGGGACTCCTTGCCCTCATAAGAAAGCTGCATGAGGAACAGAAGATAGGGGTAGTAATGGTTTCTCACCACCTGTGGGACGTAATCAGTACGTGTGACAGGATTGTGGTTTTGGTTGGCGGGGAGATTGTAAAGGTAGGCACACCCCGGGAGATCCTGCAGGACCGGGAGGAGATGAATAATTTTGGACTGCATCTGCCGCCGGTCAATGAGGTTTTACATGAGCTGAAAAAGGTCTTTCCTCAGCTGGATGTTGCACCGATAGGTGCAGCAGCCGCTGCCGGGGAAATTGACCGGGTGTTGAGGAGTCAATGATGAATTCGTTTACCTTCGGACAGTACATACCGGGCAATTCATTTGTTCACTCCCTTGATTCGCGCACCAAGCTTTATCTGGTGGTAGTCAGCATGGCGGCCGTCCTTGGAGCAAATACCCTTTTAGGGGTTGTGATTACCACACTTTTTACCGGACTTTTCATCTTATCGAGCAGTATATCCGTAAGGACCTATTGGCACGGGATGCGGCCATTGATAATTGTGGTTGCTATTGCCGCAGCCTTTCAGATCTTTTTTGTGCCTGGTGAGGTGATTTACCGGTGGTGGATCTTCTCGGTTAGTGATGCGGGAGCCAAAATGGGAGCTCTGATGACTTATCGTTTGATAATGGTGTTCGTTCTGGCCGAGCTGCTTACCTTTACCACCTCACCTTTGCAGTTGACTGACGGCCTGGAAAGAATCCTGAGACCCCTTAACAAGTTGGGGGTTCCGGCCCATGAACTGGCCATGATCATGACCATTGCCCTGCGGTTTATACCGGTCTTTTTTGAAGAAGCTGACAAGATCACTATGGCGCAGATTTCGCGTGGGGCTGATTTTAGCGGAGGCTGGGTGAAGAAGACCCGCAACCTGGTAGCCATAATTGTGCCCCTTTTCGTGCGGGCTTTCCGCCGGGCGGATGAACTGGCTCTGGCCATGGAATCCCGCTGCTATACCGGCGGTGAAGGACGTACCAGGCTGCACGAAGCAATCATGTCCCCAGCCGATTACGGGGTTATTGCAGTTACCACCGGGATGGTGCTGGCAATAATCCTGTCAGGGGTCTAAACCGGGGTGTCAAGGTAACGTCTGACGGTGTGAAACTGAATCTGTTGTATTTTTATGTATACTGAACATATTCGCCATCTTGCGGCTCGCTCCTATGTTCCTCGCCTACATCCCACAACTCGTTTTTCTTGGGGCGGGACAGCCGACATACGCGGCCTCCATGCCGCGGATGTCGGTATTTCGCCATCCGTGGCGAAATAGTCCCGCCCTGGACTCAGAAAAACTTCGTTGGGG
>JBLNCH010000164.1:0-3778 GCA_050260485.1 Bacillota bacterium
GAGCATGGTGCGGCGGACCTGGGTATCGTGGGCAAGGACATAATCCTGGACCAGGGCAAGGATGTATACGAGATGGTTGATCTGGGTTACGGTTACTGCCGGTTTATGCTGGCTGTGCCGATGGAGAAAGCCCATAGGCCCCTGGCTGATTTCAACTATCAGCGGGTGGCCACCAAATTCCCCCGGGTAGCCGAGGAATTCTTCCGGGAACTGGGACTGCAGGTGGAGGTAATCAAGCTGCACGGCAATATTGAACTAGCACCACGGGTAGGACTGGCAGAGATGATCGTTGATATTGTATCGACCGGCAAGACATTAAGGGAGAATTGCCTGGCCGAAATGGCAAACATTGCGGAATGTACTGCCCGGGTAGTGGTTAACCGGGTCAGCTACCGCACCAAGTACCAGGTGATTGAGCCAATGGTAAGGCGAATGAATCAGATAGTAACGGACGGGGGGTTGAAAGAATGATCAGAAGGCTGGCCGGCAGCGGACAGGAATTGGATGATTTTCTGGCAATGGTGAGCGAGGACCTGGAAGAGCTTACCCGCCAGGTCGCGGAGATTGGAGAAGAGATCAGGCGGCGGGGAGACCAGGCATTGGTGGAGTATACCCGGCGTTTTGACAGCCCTGAACTGACGGAGGATCAGTTGCTGGTTCAGTCCTGGGAGGTAGAAGAGGCCTATAATCAGGTTGATGAAGCCTATCTTGAAGCCCTTAACGTCGCTATCGATAATATTGAAGAATTCCATTTTAAACAGCTGCGACCCAGCTGGATGGAACCTGATGAAGACGGCAACATACTGGGTCAGATTCACCGTCCCCTGAGAAGGGTAGGGATCTATGTCCCCGGAGGCACTGCAGCCTATCCCTCATCAGTGCTGATGAATGCCATTCCCGCAATGGTAGCCGGGGTGCAGGAAATTGCCATGGTTACTCCCCCGGATGCCAAGGGCCGCTTGAACCCCTATACACTGGTGGCAGCTGCCGAGCTTGGTCTGGATGAGATCTACAAGGTGGGAGGTGCCCAGGCGGTATTTGCCCTGGCCTACGGCACCAATTCAATAGATCGGGTGGACAAGATTACCGGGCCGGGCAACATTTACGTTACCCTGGCCAAGAGACTGGTATACGGGGAAGTTGACATAGATATGCTGGCCGGACCCAGCGAGATACTGATAGTGGCGGACGAGACGGCCAATCCGGCGTACCTGGCGGCGGATCTGATGTCCCAGGCCGAGCACGATGTACGGGCTCGTTCCATTCTGGTTACGAACAGCTCCCAACTGCTTGATCGGGTGGAGGAGGAGATAAAGAGCCAGATGGTCGCACTGTCTCGGCGCGATATTATTCGCGAGGCCCTGACTCAGAATGGAGCCTTTATCCTGGTGTCCAGTCTGGAAGAAGCTTTCGCCATTGCCAACCGCGTGGCTCCTGAACACCTGGAGGTTATGGTTAAGGAACCCATAAGCTGGTTAGGAGCCATTAAGAATGCGGGGGCCATCTTCCTCGGGCCCTATAGCCCGGAGCCGGTAGGCGACTACCTGGCCGGACCCAACCATATCCTGCCTACCGGGGGGACGGCGAGATTTTATTCCCCGGTTACGGTAGATACCTTTATAAAGAAGTCAAGCCTGATTTATTACAGCCAGGCTGGTTTTGATAGATACCAGAGTGAAATAATAAAACTGGCGGAGGTAGAAGGGTTAACCGCTCACGCCAACTCGATAAAGGTTCGAAGGAGGTAATTACGGTTAATGACCAAGGAAGTGAGGTCAGCGGAGATCCACCGCAAAACCAATGAGACCGAGATCTTTCTGAATCTGGAACTGGACGGGACCGGGAATCACCAGATTGATATCGAAGTACCTTTCTTGAGCCATATGCTGTCTCTATTTGCCGTTCACAGCCTCTGTAATCTTCGGGTCTGGGCCCGAGGAGATTTTCAGATCGATAGTCACCATACCGTAGAGGACATTGGCATATGTCTTGGTCAGGCCATCAAGGAGTGTTTGGGAGACAAGAAGGGGATCAAACGTTATGGGAGCGCCCTGGTCCCCATGGATGAGGCCCTGGCCCAGGTGGTTATTGACCTTTCCGGTCGCTCGTATCTGGATTTCAACGTGACTATGCCAAGTGAATTGGTGGGTAGTTTTGCTACCGAACTGGTGGAGGAGTTCTTCCGGGCTCTGGTTAATAACTCCGACATGACGGTTCACATAGATCTGTTAAAGGGG
Source organism: Bacillota bacterium (assembly GCA_050260485.1). Lineage (GTDB taxonomy): Bacteria > Bacillota > Syntrophomonadia > Syntrophomonadales > DTU052 > DTU052. The sequence goes on from JBLNCH010000164.1 coordinate 2,238, forward strand.
AAAAACACCCACCATGTAATAGAATCAGTCTTCAAAAGCTTTGCCCGGGCCTTGGGTGAAGCGGCCACCTTTGAACCCAGAGTGGAAGGGATCTGGTCCAGCAAAGGCCGGCTCTAATCCGGACCTAAACATTTTATCGTTTACCTGGTTGGAAGTATTCTCCGGGGGTAAACAGTCAGGATGTCGTAGTTGAAAACTGTGGAGTGTAATTCCCGGTTGTGACCAGGCATTTGGCCCAGGTACGAGAAGTCAGATATCCCGGTGGTGACCACAGGGATATACAGCATCGTTGTACCGGTCTGGTGTAAATAAGGCAGACGACAACGCTTCACTGCGCCTTGCCTCTTGTTCTGATTAAGAATAAGGTTTGCTCAATGAGGGCTGAACATGGGCGGAGGCGTCTGCTAAACCTATCTGTTTCCGGGGGAATTTTGTATGATAGCAATAATTGATTATGGCATGGGAAACCTCCGCAGTGTCCAGAAAGGGCTGGAGAGTGTAGGGATAAAGGCTTTTGTTACCAGCAGCCCCGATGAAGTAATCAAGGCAGCGGGGGTTATCCTGCCGGGGGTAGGGGCCTTCGGGGATGCTATCGCCAATCTGAAGAACACCGGTATGGTGGAAGCGGTGCAGGAAGTGGTCCGCCAGGAACTGCCCCTGTTAGGCATATGCCTGGGGATGCAGATGTTGTTTACAGAGAGCGAGGAGAATGGTCAACATCGGGGACTTGACCTGATCCCCGGACGGGTGGTAAGGTTTCCGGTGACGAAGAAGGTTCCCCATATGGGCTGGAACCGGGTTCGTCTGGTGGGGGATAGCCCGCTGTTCACTGGTCTTCCGGACCAGTCGTACTTCTACTTTGTTCACTCCTATTACTGTGACCCACAAACACCGGTAAGCATCGGGATATGCAGCTACGGGCTGGATTTCACCTGTGCGGTGCAACAGGGCAACCTGTTTGGCTGTCAGTTTCACCCGGAGAAGTCCAGCAGTCTGGGCCTGCGGGTCCTCAAAAATTTTGGAGCCCTGTGCAGCAGGGAGACCGTTTGTGCATAATGTCGGCGACCCGGCCCTTTATGTTGACATAATCTGTAGTCTGGCGGCCCGTGTCAGGTGGTTAACATAATAAATGAGGATGGTTTTATTCTGCTCGGAACCTGAAGGAGGGAAGCAGATTCCATCTGTAACCCGTATTACGGATGGGGCTGTGCCTTCTTGCCGGAGTAAGTGTGGACTGGGATATTAATCCGTACCGAATTAGAGTGAGGAGTTATTAAATTGCTGATTTTTCCTGCGGTTGACATAAAAGATGGGCGCTGTGTCCGGCTGGTACAGGGCAAAAAGGAAGAGGTGACCATCTACAGCCAGGACCCGGTGGGCATGGCTCGCGAATGGGAGCGGCAGGGTGCGGAATGGTTGCATGTAGTGGACCTGGACGGGGCCTTTAGCGGCGTACCTCGCAACCGGGAGATCATTAGGGCTATGGTGCAGAGCCTCTCCATCCCACTCCAGCTGGGAGGTGGGATCCGGGATCTTGAGGC
>JBLNCH010000165.1:0-3613 GCA_050260485.1 Bacillota bacterium
CAGGCCGCGATCTGTGGGTCACCCCGGACAACCTGTATCAAAGCCCCCTGGTTACAATAATCGCCCAGGACGGTGACCTCTAAACACTGCATCAAGGGGTCAGACCCCATGATGCAGTTTATGAAGGAGAGAAGAGATGATCGGAACAGCCTGCCGCCTGCTGGTATTCAACCTGCTGTACGCGATTCTGGCCTGGCTTACCATGTATTTCCCGGGCCTGGACCTCCTGACATCAGCCGTCTTTATATTCCTGCTATTCAACTGGAGCCGGTATATGGTCAGAAATGGCATGAACACTTGGCAGGTGATGGCAGCCGCTTTTCTGGCCCAACTCCCGGGGCTGGTATTCAGCGGGCTTGCCATATACAGCTGGTGGCGCTACGGTCCTCTGACCTCAAACTTCGATTTCATCCTGCAGATGTGGCATACTCCGTTTGTCCCGTTGTTGTCACTCCTCCCGACGGTTCACCTGCAAGGGTTCCCCCTCTCTTTCCTGCTTGCGTACATCCTCTCCCCCGTTTATGTTCTGCTGATGGGCCTCTTTGCCGCTCTTCTCCCCCGGAATTCGAACAGGTATAGACTCACCAGGGGCAGGCTATTCTAAACACAGAGCTTTACAAGCCCAGGATGGAAAGTGAGGATGATCGATGGTGAGGCTGGAAATAAACCTTCCCCAGCAGATATACGAGCGGTTGGAGGCGGAGAGCAACTACTCCGGGGAACCGGTGGACAGCATTATATCGCGCAGTCTGATGCTCTATTTTACCCATCAGTTAGCTACCAACTACGGGGATCACCCGTTTACCATCTTTAGAGGCCGGACAGAATAACCCTTAAGCCCTGGGTTACCCTGCGGCATGCTGTCAGCACTCCAATGACAAACCGGTGTTCCCGTCTTTGGCCCCCCGGCAGGATAATTAACGTCCGTTGGCAAATTGGTTAGCAGATCATATCCTGGCCGCATCCCGGTAGGTTCAAAACTGCGCAAGTTGCTGCCCAATTTGAACTTTAATTAGATAAGGCGAAAACTTAAGGGAAGAAAATGGCCAAAGACAGGCTGATAACCCCCGTAGTAAAATGGGTGGGTGGAGAACGGCAGATAATTGATCAGCGAATAGAGGCGGTACAGGCCAAAAGAGTCATCAACTCCAAAGCCGACGGACGGGGAAAAATAGATGAAGTTTGGGTGATGAATTTTTTAAAGCCTTAATTTTATGAAACCCTTGTTTTTCTGATCGAAAAGGAGTCCAAAATCCTTTATCTTTTTTGTCAGGGGGGAGAAGAGATCATGAGAAAGTTGTTAGTGGGTCTGGCCCTGCTGGGTCTGGTAATAGGTCTGGCCTGGGTCCAACATCTCGAAGAGGAAACAGCCCCGGTCATCAGCCCCCAGGTTGTAGAGCCTTCCCGCGAGGTATCCCTCCTGGCGGTAGGGGATATTATGCTGGCCCGTAAAGTGGAACGCCTGGTCCAGAGCCACGGGCTGGATTATCCTTTTGCCAGGATTAAAACCAAACTGCAGAGCGCGGATATTACCTTCGGTAATCTGGAGTCTCCCCTGTCCGAAAGAGGGGCTTCCCTGCCGGGCAAGGGGATATATTTCCGGGCACGACCGGAGATGTCGGGCAAGCTTAAGGAGTCCGGTTTTGATGTGTTGAGCGTAGCCAACAACCACGCCCTGGACTATGATACAGATGCTTTTCTGGATACCCTGGAACTCCTGCGCTCCAGCCGGATCGAACCGGTAGGGGGAGGGCAGAACATAAATGAGGCCCGCCAACCGGTAATCATCGAACAGAACGGCCTCCGAGTAGGATTTCTGGCATATACCATCTTTGCCGACGTCTACTATGATGCGCGTTACCGCCGTACCTTCCGGGCTACTGAAACCATCAGCGGGATAGCCCCGTTGGAGCAGGAATTGATTCTGGAGGATCTGGCCGAGCTCCGGCCACAGGTGGATGTAGCCATCGTGTCGCTCCACTGGGGGACGGAATACAGCAGATCTCCGGAAGCCGCTCAGCAGGAACTGGGGCGGGCCTTGATTGACGGCGGGGCCGACCTCATTATCGGCCATCATCCCCATATCATCCAGGGGTTCGAGAGATACAAGGATGGTCTGATTGCCTACAGTCTGGGCAATTTCATCTTTGACCAGAACCAGCACGTCTTTACCCGCGAAGGTCTGATACTGGAGCTTAAACTAACCAGGGACGGGCTGCAGGACCTGCGGGTCTGGCCGGTTTTCATCCAGGAGAGCCAGCCCTATATAATGCAGGGCCCGGAGGCCCGGGAACTCCTTCAAGAGGTGCAGCAGCTCACCCGCAACCTGGGAACCGAATCCACGATAAGAGACAACCACCTGGTTCTATAGAAACAAGAGGAAGCAAGGGTAATGCGGACCGTGTGAAAACCGAATTTGTTGCGTATTATTGTGCATGTAAGGCATATTCGCCATCTTGCGGCTCGCTCCTGTGTTCCTCGCCTACATCCCCACAACTCGTTTTTCTTTGGGCGGGACAGCCGACATACGCGGCCTCCATGCCGCGGATGTCTGTATTTCGCCATCCGTGGCGGAATAGTCCCGCCCTGGACTCAGAAAAGCTTCGTTGGGGGATGTAACGGCTCGTCACAACGTCGCTCACCCGCAAGTCGGCGAATATTTGGTTCTGCGTATCGACGAATTATTATGCACGCGCTCTTAGTTTTCACACGGTCTAAATGTCTCCTTGCTTCCTCTATGGCCAGATGATCAGAATGAGGCCCAGGATGGCATGAATCGAGAAAGCAATGGCACTGGTTCGTTCCAGAGCCCAGCTAATCAGGGTATCCACCTTAACCCTGCCGGAAATAAATCCCGGCAGGTACCACAGGGTCCTTCCCAGATGGAACACCTCAAACAAGACAAATCCCATCGTAATGCCGCGAAAGACAACCCGGTCGAATACCAACCAGGCAGAAACAAAATAGGACGCTTCCAGTAATAACGCGATTACCACTACCGGCAGTAGAACCCGCCAGGGATTGCTCTGCAAAAACTCAAGTGAAGCCGTTACTTCTTGCTGCAGGCGGCTTTCGAACTCCTCGGCCGTACCACGAAGAATGTACCAGAGATAGGGCGAATATAGAATTAATAATGAAACCGCCAAAGCAACAAACAGAATACGCATCAATCCATAACTCCATTTCGATGAGAATATCGAGGATTACATATGAACAAGTGATGGACCGCCTGAGACGCTCCGCCGGTAAGGTCGAAGAATAAGCAATTAACAGGGCTCCCGGCCTGATTCAATACCGGCGTATTGGGCAGCAAACACTCCTAACAGGCTACTCCGCGCCTCTGTCGAGCACCGTATCCGCTCGGTACTACACAAAGACAAAGGATCCGTGGCAACAGGATAGCAGTTTAAGCGGCTGGTTTCAACATTCCAGAAGTGAAAGGGTGGGCTTTTTGATTGCGAGGACTGCGCAAGAACTGGAAGGGGCACTGTTGAAAGCCCGTAACAGAGTCAGGGTGAAACAGGTGAACGCCCGTCTCGCCAGCATGGTATTCTGGGGAATGACGGTTCTTTTGTCTCTAATCGCTTACCAGGACATACCGGCATTCTTCACC
>JBLNCH010000166.1:0-5328 GCA_050260485.1 Bacillota bacterium
TGCGCCTTCTTCGTAGCCGAATAGTTCGCTGGCTATAAGCTCGCGGGGTAGTGCGGCGCAGTTTATGGCAAAGAAAGGTTCCTTAAAACGATTGCTGGCATTATGAATCGCCTGGGCAAACATTTCCTTCCCCACACCGCTTTCTCCTAATAAAAGTACGTTAGAGTCGGACTTCGCCACGATACCCGCGAGTTTTAATGCAAATTTCAATTCATTACTCTGACCCACTATGTCATTAAAAGTTATTTTGGCATGGGCTCCGGATACTTTCTCGATTAAACGTTTATATTTTTGTATCGGCTGAAGTATTACAACCGTTCCCAATATTTTACCATCCTTGGCTGTAAGCGGGGTACTGCTGACCGCTAATTTGATGGTCTCGGTTTTGCGTCTAATTGCCAGCGGCTCACTAAGTTGTCTATTATCCGATATCTTGGCAAAGAAAAGCTCATTATTAGGCAGCATCAGGTTTTCCAGTTTATGTCCCATAACGTTTTGGTTCTCAATCCCCAGGCACTGCGCCGCCAGGGCATTCATATGAATAATTCGGCCTTTCCGATCCAGGGTAATAACTCCATCGGACATGGATTCCATAATCGTTGTTTTATAGAGATTTTCCATTTCACTTTGCTGGAGAGCATTACTCAAAGCCATCTGTCTTCCTATGGCCCGGGAAGCAGCCACTACCATTCCCAGAGTATGTCGGTTAACCGAATGATATGGTCCGGAAACGTTTAGCATACCGATGATGTTATCATCATCGTCGAAGATAGGAGAAGCCGAGCCAAATGAAAAAGCCGCCAGCAGGCAGTAATGCTCATAACCGAGTAATTGCACTGGTTTACGCACCACTCCAGCCAATGAACCCGGAGTAGTACCCATAACCTTTTCCGACCAGTTAGCCCCTTCGATTAAATTTGATATATTTCCAAACTCAAGGGATTCCTTGTCTCCGGCCCGAGCCAGAACAAATCCATTATTGTCACATAATGTAAAAAGAAAGTGCGATCCCTCCGTAAAACTCTGCAAATGTCCCATTATTACCAGAGCTTGCTCTAACAAAGCGCTATTTTTGCTCTTTCTGACCTTAAGCTCGGATTCGGTTAGTATAACATCGCTGTGAGGCTTATAAGGATCCACTCCGTATTTTTCACTCCGAGCCCATGAATCACGTATCTCCTGGGAAACAGTAATTCCTGGATACTGCCCGGTTTCACGCAAAGATTTCCAAATATGAACTACTTCATTCATACTTTTTTGCATGATTACACCCCTCAAGCAGAAGCTGTAGCTTGGTTAAGGTTACGGAATGAGTGAAACAGCAGCCCTGCACAAAACCCGTATCGGGCCACAATTTGAACAGGAGAAATCGGGTAGGAGGTTACCCATCAATTAGGTAGGAAGCAGGGTCACGAAAGTCCCCTGCTTCCTAAACCCTTATTCCGGCAATTGCGAGATTTTCTCTTTGAGTGTTTCCGCTGCCCATTCGGGGGAAATCAAGTTCATATAGAATCCGGTTGACACCTCTAATCCGGCCTGAACGATAAGACGGGGGAAGATCTCAATAAACCAGTGGTTATCAGGCCGATTTTCCACGTTAACCGGGGAGGTGTTAATGACCAGGTTATATGATGGGTCATTCAAAAGATCCACCATAGAAACCAGTACTTTCCGGACAATCCCGGCCAGTTCGGGGATTTGTTCAAGCGGTATGTCACCGAAATCCCTGGCGTGATTTTTGGGTACAATCCATGTCTCATAGGCAAATCGAGACGCATAAGGACAAATAACGGTGAAGTTTTCTGACTCCAAAACCAGTCTAACCTGGTCTTGCATCTCCTGCTCAAGCATGTCACAGATTAGACAGTTTCCTGTGGCTTGAGCATAGCTCTGCAAGCCCTTTAACTCGTCAGGCACATACGGTAACGAAACGACCTGCATATGACTGTGGCCCAAAGAAGCACCCGCAAAGAGACCTTTGTTTTTGTATGTCTGGATATACTTGATTCTCTGGTCTTTAGCCAGGTCCAAATGGCGTCTCTTAAGCATGTCAATTATTTCTGCTATCTTTTCGGCTGGTTGTTGGTGAAGCTCGGTGTCGTGTTCCGGGGTCTCCACCACCACCTCATGAGAACCAAATCCGGTCATGAAGGAATAGATGCCGTTGGTTCGGGTGGCAAAATCGGTTGCCAGGCTAAATGCAGTAAATTTATTGGGAATGGCTCTGACTGTCCAGCCGGGGCCGTTTTCCTGAGTTCCAGGCTTACGATTGACCATTATCTCCGGGGGTGTAACCCCTTCATTACCTTCACAGAATGGGCAGAAACCTTGAGCCTTCATGGCCTTTCCCTGAGCCGGTACTGGAAGATCAGTCGGTCTTATCGCCCGGCCGGTTGCGATCACCACCCAGTTATCCCTTAGCAAGTCCTTTCTAATCTCGGCCAATGCTATTCCTCCTCTCAAAAAATCATGAAATTGGGTAAGCTTCAGCACCGAAAAGACGCCCACATAAATCAATAATAACTCACCTTTGCCAATTTTTCATCTAGTAACAGTTCGCCATAAAAGCCTATTTTCTGTCACCGGTTTATAGCTTCACCTCGGCATCGATATCTTTTTTGTAAAATGGTAACGACTGATGTGATACCGGTGTGGGCTTCAGAATTTGGAAGATAGGTCTTTATGATTGCGGTAAATGGTATAATTTTTGTAAAAGCACTTATCGCCTGATCTTGTTAGCGGCAGGTGCCCTGTGTACTTGTACGGGGCCGGCTCAAGACAGGACAAAAGAACAAGGGAGGTTGTGGCATGAATGTCAAGGACATGTTCGATCTGACAGGCAAGGTCGCTGTAGTAACGGGTGGTTCCATCGGTTTGGGTGCCTATATGGCCCGGGGATTGGCTGAGGCCGGTGCTAATCTGGTAATAGCCGCCCGCAAGGTTGAACGCTGTGTTGAAATCTGTGAGGAATTAAAGAACATTGGCGTAAAAGCCATACCGGTGGCCTGCGATGTCAGCAAGGCCGAGGATTGTCAAAACCTGGTTGATGTGACGGTCAAGGAGTTCGGAAAGCTGGACATCCTGGTAAACAATGCCGGTTACACCTGGGCAGCGGATGCCATGGACTATCCCATGAACAAGTGGCATCAGATCATGGATCTCAATGTAACCGGTCTTTTTCAGCTGTCAGCCATGGCCGCCAGGGTGATGAAGGAACAGGGAGGAGGCAGGATTATCAACATCACTTCTGTAGCCGGTTTCTATGGTGCTCCCCCGGAGGCCCAGAATACCATTGCGTACAATACCAGCAAGGGTGCGGTCGTTACGATGACCAAGGACCTGGCAGTTAAGTGGGCCCGCTACGGCATTTATGTCAATGCCATAGCTCCGGGATTCTTCCCAACCCATATGAGCAGTGGGCTCCTGGAAAAGAACAAACACCTGGTCCTTCCCCGGATACCAATGGGCAGGCTGGGAGAGGAAGATGACATAAAAGGAGTGGTGGTGTTCCTAAGTTCCGAAGCATCAAGGTATATTACCGGCCAAACCATTATGCTTGAGGGCGGGGTCACCGCATCTGCCTAACTCCTCCCGGTCGACACAATAATCGCAATAAAGCTATAGCACTAACTGCTGCTCACCTGCTTTTGGACTATAAACATAAACCTTTGATTATAGGCTGACTGAGGTTGAGCCATTAAATCCACCTCGGTCAGTTTTCATTTATCGAGTGTGATTAATTAATACGAAAGGGGAGCGCCAAATTGAGTTTAAAGATTGAAAATGCCGTTGTCATCGGGTCCGGGGTCATGGGCGCAGGCATTGCTGCCCACCTGGCCAATTGCGGAATCGAGGTTCTCCTGTTGGACATTCTGCCGCCGGAATTGTCGGCCAGTGACAGGGAGAAGGGATTAACCGAGACCTCTCCCGAGTGGCGAAACAAGCTTTCAATCAGTGCGTTAAACAGGTTGTTGGCGTCACGCCGCCCGGTATTCACCTCCGAGGAGAGTTTTGCCCGCGTAAAGGTTGGTAACCTGGAAGATGATTTATCGGAGATTGCAGGCTATGACTGGATACTGGAAACGATAATCGAAAAACTGGAGATAAAAAGACCGCTCTTTGCCAGGATTGAGAAGCTGCGGCGGCCGGACAGTATCGTTACCACCAACACCTCGGGACTCCCCATCAAACAGATTACCGCCGGGATGACCAGGGAATTCCGGCAATACTTCATGGGAACCCACTTCTTTAATCCTCCTACCTATATCAGGCTCTTGGAGATTATCCCCGGAGAGGAGACCCTTACCGAAGCAGTGGAGTTCATGAAGAGTTTCTGTACGGAACGTTTATCCAAGGATGTCCTTATCTGCAAGGATACCCCCAATTTTATAGCCAACCGCATGGGGTGCGCTACCAGCCTGAATGCTATGCATCTGGCCGCCCGGATGGGTATGCGGGTAGAAGAGGTCGATGCCTTATGCGGTCACGCCATGGCCAGATTGCGGACCGCGGTGTTCAGATCGTCGGATGCGATCGGGTTGGATACCAATTATAACGTGGTGCGCAACCTATACGCCAATGTCCCGGATGACGAGCGCAGAGACCTGTTTCGGTATCCTCCATACGCGGAGTTGATGATTGAAAGGGGGATGCTCGGAGCCAAAACCGGTAAAGGTTACTACAAAACCGAGATCGCAGCAGATGGCTCCGTTAAGGAAATGGTGCTTGATCTGGATACTCTGGAATACCGGGATGCTATAACTCCGGACTTTCCGTGCCTGTTGGCTGCGCAAAAGCTGGAAAACCCGGCTGACAGACTTCGAGTCTTGGTTTCCGATAAGAATGATCGGGGTTCTCTGTTTGCCTGGGAGGTTGTGGCCAGTGATCTGATATACGCGGCCAACCGGGTATTAGAGATCTGTGATACTATTATGGACATTGATAACGCCATGAAATGGGGCTATTTCTGGAGGCTTAGTCCTTTTGAAGCCTGGGACAGCCTGGGGGTAAAAGAAACCGTGGCCAGGATGAAGGAAGAGGGGAAACCGGTCCCACAGCGGATAGAGACCATGTTGGCCAAGGGCTGCGACTCGTTCTACAAGGAGATCGATGGAATCAGGTGTTATTATGATTTTCGTACCGAATCATACCAGCCCATAAACGATTAGTTACTGGGCGAAATACGTATTGCAGCCAAATACCACTTAAGGAGCATTCCTGTAATGCTTAAGAACGATCTTTGAAAAAAGAGACGCCCATCAATACAATTGAATTGTGCTAATCAGCGACAGAAAGGCACAAAACAAGAGATTGAGGAGGCGTCCCTAT
>JBLNCH010000167.1:0-7276 GCA_050260485.1 Bacillota bacterium
ATTGGTTTTAATCCCTTCGACCGGGGCATGAGGCTGTGCAATTACAACGTCAAATAGAGCCCTGCGGTTACCCGGTGAACTCTATCGGCCTTAATATAGGCGATTTAAGATGATATTAAGACAGCATTGGTTTTATTTTCGACCGGAAACCCTTTTCTTTCATAACAATATGTGTTATTATGCTAATGGCCTTCCTATGTCTAGTGTTCGCTTGCTCTTTCAGGTTAAGTTGAACCTTTCGGACTGGAGGAGCTTTATTCGAAAGGAGTCCTACGAATGTCGTATGAGGACAAGGTTCTAACATGTAAGGAATGTGGAGGAGAATTCATATTTACCGTTGGTGAACAGGAATTCTACGCCGAGAAAGGCTTTCAAAACATTCCTGGTCGTTGCCCAGAATGCAGGAGAAGGAGAAAAGCTGAGAGTCGCGGCAACTCGGGCGAAAGAGAAATGTTCGACGTAATTTGTGCTGAATGTGGTGTTGAAACCAAAGTTCCATTCCGTCCAAGTGGTGATCGCCCAGTTTACTGTAGCGACTGTTTCCGTAAAAGACAATAGTAATACAATAAGCAGATAAGAATAAGAATATTAAGGGACCGGTAATTCCGGTCCCTTTCTGTTACCCAAACCGTACGTGAAATTACAGCGATCAATCATACAGGTTAAACCGTGTATGATTTGGCCATCTGCCGCCTATCCACTCTGCATTTTGCTCATGTGCTTCTTGAACACCAGGAACATGTCTTCAAAAAGCTTGCGGAAGCGTTTTAAAACCTCAAAAACCCGGTCCAGTTCCTCGTCCGACATCTCCATCAACGTTGCTTCTGTATAAACCGGTATCCCATCTTCCCCGTGGTTCTTCAGGATCAGGTGTCCTTTCCTGCGGCCTACCGTGTATGCCTTGACCCCGGTTTCCTGCTCAAAACCTGCCAACAAGCCTGACATCTCCTGCCATAACGAGTTGTTCAAGTCCTGGTCCTGTATCAGTTGATAGGCTACTTTCTTTTCCTCATCGTTTAATACCAGATTGTGTATCTTGACATTAAATGAGTACGCCCGTTTGCCGCTGGCTACATCTAGGTAAAGTGCCTGGTCCAATATGTATTTGACTTTTTCGAATCTCTCCACAAATGTCCTCCTTCGAGTTTAATACACAAAAAAACCAAATTCGCGCAGTCGCCTTATGTTTTGTCTAAGATGCACCCCCTTTCCTATATTTACAGTATATACCTAAACAAATTCCCTTTGAACTCAAATTTTAAAACAGTTCACCAGATCAGCACAAAGCGTCAGACGCGCTGAACCGGTCATAAAGGATTTCCAGAATGAATAACCAACCGATTGAAATAACGGTCAGTCCCCTAAAAACGGGTCAGCAGCCAGTGCGGATAGATCAGCCTATGTCTGTTCATTTCGTAAAAATTACAGGAAAATTGTCGGGCATGGTAGAATTATTAATAATAATCGTTCTGTTTCGCCTTCACGGGAGGATGCCGTGCCTGATCGAGATCTCGATAAAACGAAAGAAGAGCTGGTTTTGGAGGTAAAAGCTCTACGCCAGCGGGTTAACGAAATGGAACTGCGTCGGCTAACCCGCAGTCAAAGCAGTTGGGTTGAAGCGGAAGATTTGTATCTGAGCCTCATCGCCGAGGCGTTGTTTGGTTATTACGTTATTCAGGATGGCCGGTTCCATTTCGTCAACCCGAAAATGGTTGAAATATTTGGTTACACGGTTGAGGAAATGCTCGAAAAAGTAGTGCCTCTGGATGTGATCCATCCCTCAGACCGGAAGGCGGCCGCAGATATCATCAAACTACGGTTGGATGGGGTCCTGGGATCGGCCACCCATAACCTGAAATGCCTTCGCAAAGATGGCAGCACTGTTTATATACAGGCCACCAGTTCCCGTATCAGATATCGAGGAAAACCCGCATTACACGGCACTATACTGGATATAACCGAGCGTATAAAGTTTGAGCGGGACCTGCTAAAGAGTGAAAGTCGTTACCGTGGGATTGTCGAAGACCAGACTGAGCTTATATGCCGATTTCTGTCAGACGGAACCTTGACCTTTGTCAACCAGGCCTTCTGCCGTTATTTTGGAGGTAACCCTTCGCAGCTTGTCGGTCGCAGCTTTCTAACCAAAGCCGCTGAGAAGGACCGTAGGCTTTTTTGGGAGACGATATCACGGCTTGATCACACCAATCCGGTAACAACCGTGGAGCATCGAATGGTCTTCCCCGGCGGGCACACCCGTTGGCAGCAGTGGACCATACGGGCCATCTTTGATGAATTTACACGTCCCATAGAGTTTCAGGGAGTTGGCAGGGATATAACCGAGCAGAAACTGGCAGAGGAGGCTCTGGTACAGAGTGAAACTAATCTCCGCCATCAGGTGGATTATCTCAATACCTTGATGCAGAGTCTTAATGAGCTGTTTTTTACCTATGATCTAGAGGGATATATGACCTTCATCAACCAGAAATCCGAAGAGGTTTTGGGCTATAAATCGCATGAACTCCTGGGCACCAATGTCATAGAATATGTGCCTGAGAACATCCGAAAACCGGTTATTGAGGGGATGCAAAGAATCCTTAAAGATGGCCATTCATTAAGTGATGAAATACCCGTCTACCGTAAGGATGGCTCGCTGCGCATAGTAAGACTTAACTCCGCCCCCATCATTGAAGACGGTACCATAACCGGTGCCATGGTCCTGGGCGAAGACATCACTGAACGCAAGAAAACGGAAGCTGCTCTCCGGGCCAGTGAATCCAATCTCCAGAAACAGGTCAATTATCTTAATACCCTGATTGACAACCTTAATGAGCTCTTTTTTACTTATGATACCGATGCCCGTATAACCATGGTTAACAAAAAATCTTGGGAAATACTCGGCATTAAACCCGAAGCGATGCTGGGTCGCAAGGTTATCTCCATGATCATGGAGAATGACCGGGAGGTGATTACCCAGGAGATCAAAGCACGGCTTCTCTACGGCAGGTCGGGAAGTTACGAAGTGGCGGTTCATCACCAGGATGGGAGCATAAGACAGTTGCGGCTGAATGCCTCGCCTATTATAGAAGATGGGCGGGGAGTAGGCGGCATGGTCCTGGCTGAGGACATAACGGAGCGTAAAAGGACTGAAGAAGCTCTGGCAGCCGAAAAAGAGTGGCTGGCCGTAACCCTCCGCAGCATCGGTGAGGGTGTTATCACCACCGACACCAAAGGCTCCATATTGTTGATCAACGATGTGGCCGAGAAGCTTACCGGTTGGAACCAATGCGAGGTAGTAGGTAAACCGATAGAAGAGGTATTAAGTCTGCTCCATCCGCAGACCCGAGAACCCCAACCTTGGAAGCTGATCGAGAGACTACAGACCCGGGCGGTGATAGAATTGGCCAATCAGGTCCTGGTTTGCCGGGATGGTCAGGAACGTATCATCGATGCCAGTGGCGCTCGAATTCGCGACCGCTCGGAAAATTTCATCGGAGCGGTCCTGGTTTTCCGTGATATCACCGACCGGTTAAGAATAGAACAGGAAATGATCAGGACCAGCAAACTGGAATCTCTGGGAGTGCTGGCCGGTGGCATCGCGCATGATTTTAATAATCTTTTAACCGTTATCATGGGTTATATAACCCTGGCCAAGATTAGCATCCATGATCCCGACGTGTCCCTGGATCTGTTAACCAAGAGCGAGAAGGCTTCATGGCAGGCCAAATCCCTGACCCAGCAGCTGCTTACCTTTGCCCGCGGTGGTGCACCAATCAAGAAAACCATCAGCATCGTCAACCTGATAACGGATTCGGTAGATTTTACTCTAAGCGGCTCGAACATTAAATGCGAGATGTCGGTGCCTGAATACTTATGGCCGGTTGATGTTGATGAAGGTCAGCTGAGCCAGGTGATCAACAATCTGGTCATCAATGCCCTGCAGGCCATGCCGGAAGGGGGAACCATTCGGGTAAGCGCGGAAAACCTGACGGTGGATGAAAAGCTAGGCCTTCCTCTGGAAGTTGGAAAGTACGTAAAAATAAGAGTACAGGACGAAGGTGTTGGTATCCCTGATGCACATTTTGAGAAGATCTTTGATCCATATTTCACTACCAAGCCTACCGGGAGCGGTCTTGGCCTCGCTACCGCGTATTCAATCATAAAGAACCACGGGGGAGTGATTACCGTCGATTCTGCTGAAGGCCAGGGGACCTCATTTGACATCTATCTCCCCGTTTCCCACAACCTCCCTCATGATTCAGCCAATCACCCCCTCCAGCCGGCTACCGGTCAGGGCAGGATCCTGGTCATGGATGATGAGAAAAAGATCAGAGAGGTAGTAGGGCGGATGCTCAGAGCCATCGGTTATGAAGTAACGGTTACCAACAACAGCCAGGAGGCCGTTGAGTCGTACCTGGAAGCCATGAACAGCGGGCAAAAGTTCGACGCCGTTATTATGGACCTTGTTGTACCAGGTGGCATGGGTGGACAGGATGCGATTCAGAAGCTTTTGGCAATAGATCCGGAGGTCAAAGCGATAGTAAGCAGCGGATATCCTAACGATCCGATAATGACGGAATACGCGAATTGGGGTTTCAAGGGTGTGGTTTCCAAGCCTTTCGGAATAAACGAACTCAGCCAGGTATTAAAACAGGTGCTGGCTGATGATTAACGGTAACATCACCACCGCGGGCACATATAAACTTGCAAGTCTTTAAACTCGCCAGTCTTTGCGGAACAGGGACATTCCCCAGTCATTAACCGGTGTCTCACCCCTTTACTGGGCACAATTCGGATCAGCGTGTTAGCTTACCCTGTGAGTTCCTTCAGAGTAGTTGGGAAACACGGCTGGACAACACGTTTCCACCAACATTCATGTGCCATGAATCAGGTAAAAAATACATAGCCTCCCAGGATAATACAGATGCCTCCGAAAATGGCGTAAAGGTATTCTACAAATTTGAGGGTATCGTCCTGCACCTGCAAGGGGGTATTGTTTTTCGCGTATCCAGCCACACCGCGGGCACACCACCGGCGAAAAACAAAGAAGGCCGCCCCTAAGATGCCAATGCACAAACCGGTTATCTGTTGAGCATCCATGTCGCCAATCTCCTTATTCCACAATTTATCCTTATTATACCCGGAAATGGTTGCATGTCATTCTAATACGGCGGTACCTTCCCCGAGGTGTCGATTATCCGCTGGTAGAGTTGTCCCGCATTGGTCCAGTAGGCTCCCACATCAATCCGGTTCAGGCTCTGGTATCCACTCATTACTGGAAACGGGTCAGTTCCCCACAGGTACTTATAACCCACCTCGTAGGCCAATTCCTTTACGGTCTGGTTAAAGTGGCCAAACGGGGCCGCAAAATGCCGGGTCGAAACACCATGATCACTTAAGATCCGGTATGAGTTTTGAAGTCCAGCAGCCACACGTCTTTGATAGGATTCCCATGATTCACCGGGATACAAGGCTACTAGCTCACTATGCTGCCTGATCATACCATGGGTAAGATAATGGGAACCAAATGAAAATCCGTTGGCTGCCATCTCTGAGATCTGTCCCCAGGTTAAATTCTCTATAGCAGCAGTTACCCTTCCAATGTTGTCAACTGTCAGAAACACCGTCGCCGGCCAGCCATACTGTTTGAGGATTGGATAAGCCACCTCATAGTTGCTCCGGTAACCATCATCAAAGGTGATGGCCACCGCGTTGGGCGGAATGCTTTTCTGACCATTTTGAAAGGCAACCACATCATCCAGTGATACCACGTTGAAGTGTTGTTCCAGCACTGCCATATGCTCACGAAAGAGCTCCGGGGGAATCGTGGCGCTGTTTTTGCGGCTATCAGATATGTCATGGTACAAAAGGACAACCACCTTATCCTCGTAGAAGTTCTGCCGGGCTTCAGCGTCTTGAACGGGGATAAGGAATAACCAAGCCAGGATTAGCACAAAAGTAAGACGCTTCATTATAAATTGCTCCTCTTTATCAACAATTAAGCGTCCAAAATTACATGTAAAACATTATCGAGCCTCACAGCTTAAATAACGGAATGCCTGTAAAGCGTGAAAGGCCTGCATTGGTCGTTGTTGCACGACAAGTGGTTCTGTAATGCGTATCATTGAAGGAATGGTTGTCTTTGAACCGGGGTATAGCTGGTTCCCTGCAGTTCCGCTTCTTCGCCCATATATATCCAGACACCGCCACCTGCCAGTACATACGGGATTTCATTTTCTTCCAGATCAGCCTCATCACCCGGAGTATAAATCCATGGTTCAATATCAGTATAACCGGGGATCTTGTCCGCCACCTGCAGGCACTTCGAATATATATCTTCAACAAAACTGTCAACTCTCACGCCAACCGGTAGCAGGGGATGTGGAAGATTTGAGATGTCAAGAGCCGGGCCAATAAGGTTCCAACCGGTTTTTAGATTCTCCTTATAAGATCCGGTGCCGGTTGATAAGGGGTAACAAGTTGTAGCAGCCAGATAGTCGGGTTTGATTTTAACATAGACTGCCTTCATGGGTTCGAACAGAAATACCGGATCGGTATAATAGTCTGGTGTAGATCCCTGCTGAACCACCCATTTGCCCTCGTTTGGATTCATGCTGTCACCGTAAGGAACCTGGTAGATCTGATGCCAGGCCTTACCAACAGGATCAAAGGTGTATGCAACCTCCACTAAGTCTTGACCATTCATGATGCCCATTAAGCCTACTTCTTCATCCACATCCATCTGTGATATATACTGATCAAAGCGGGCTCGTTCCAGAGCTACCGGGGTCGAGACCACATTCCAACCAGGATACAGGAGCCTTATCCACTCCGGATAGATGTCCACATCCATATAATCATAATAATCATCACCCAGTTCTTCCTGTTCTTCCGCGGTGGCTGTAAGCAGATCCGCATCCTCCGGGTTATCCGTTGGCTGGGGTCTCACATAATACAGACCCACGCCTGCACAACCCTCCGGGATTGTCATATTCAGTTCGTGATAACATTCATCAAGATCAGCACTCACGGCAAGAAAGCCTTCACTGGCTTCTAGAGTAACGGGCATATCTCCCGGTCCATTCCAGACGGTGGGACATCCGTTCTCATCAACCACCGCGACAATGCATGGTGTGGGCTGTTTGTCCCACACCAAGGCCTGACCGGTTCTCCAGATTTCACCCGAAATACTGGCTATCGGGTTGTACATGTCCAACAGATAGACTGTTAGCCCTACCGCTTCCGAGTTTTCAACGATAACCTCCATTTCAGTTCCCGT
>JBLNCH010000168.1:0-5178 GCA_050260485.1 Bacillota bacterium
GTGTATGCGCCTGCGGATGATACTGGTGTTGGTCCGCATGGTTTCCACAAAAGCTTCTTTGGAGCCTCGTATGGTCGGTTCAGTTGTGGATGATTCAATGTTCCTTTGTCTCCAGCCCTTGACGTCGGCTATCAGGGCTAGGTTATGGCCGTCTACCATGATAGCCGAGTTGCCGAAACAGACCTCTCTCAGCAGATCTTCCATCCGTCCCACTTCGGAAAGTTCATCCTTTGCTATTAAACGAGACTTCAGCTGGCTGTAAATGCTGGCTGGAGAAGGTTCATCCAGAGCAGGCCAATCCGAGAGGACGCCAATCGGCCTGAGTATCCCGTAGGTGATCATTTCGTCATCGACCAGTCCGTCGATATGCACCACCAATATTTCTACATCCGAATAGGCCCCGAAATTTATACGGCGTACAATGAGATCGGAACTATGACCAAAGGCCTCCCGAATCCTTTTTTCGTTGTCGGATATGCTGAAGCTGATATCCCCCGAATTCGTCATATCCGGTGCCGGGAAAATGGTATTTTCTCCTGGTATTGCAGGGATTTGCCGATTACGGGGATATCTAAACTTACGTCCCATTAAAACCTCTCCGTATTCAATGAAGAGTATTGCTCTTGGCTTGGTGGAGCCACACTCTCCGTTAATTGAATTGTTCACACATCCGGGGACCTGAGCTTTTATCGAGTTAATGAACGCAGCAACCTTCGGAGTTTTTTCCATCTGCCGTATGTGATATGGGCTTTTAAAAACTCGGGATCCCCGCCTGAATTATCTTATTTAAGATCTACTTTTCCCTGCCGAATTATGCATTTTTCCCCAATCCATGATAAAGATATTTGTGGCGAACTGAACAGGCAAAAAGTGAATAAATGGGGATTCTGGGTTATATACTATCAGTGAGAAAGAGAACCATATCAAAGAAAAAAAGGAGGGATAGACCTAGTGAAAGCTACAGGCATCGTAAGGCGGATTGATGACCTGGGGCGTGTGGTAATCCCCAAAGAGATTAGGAGAACCTTGCGCATCAGAGAAGGGGATCCCCTTGAGATTTTTGTCGACCGCGAAGGCGAGGTTATTCTCAAGAAATACTCACCAATCGGCGAACTGGGGGATTTTGCCAAGGAATATGCAGACTCCCTGCATGAGGCGATCGGACACATTGCCCTGATTGCTGACCGGGACAACATTATAGCGGTAGCCGGCGCACCCAAGAAGGAATTCCTGAACAAGGCCATTGGTCCCGGTGTGGAAAAAACCTTGGAAGACCGCAAAGTAGCAGTCATAAACGATCTTAAAGAGCATCCCCATTGCAAACAATGCCCGGTCAATGAGGCCGAGGGTGGTTGTAAGGTGACCGCTGAGGTGATCGCCCCCATAATTTCTCAGGGAGATCCAATCGGGGCAGTCATAATCATGTCAAAGGATGCTGGAACTAAGATGGGGGAACTGGAAGTCAAACTGGCCGAAACCGCTGCCGGGTTCCTGGCCAAACAGATGGAACAGTAGTCATTAAAAAAACGGCCTTTTGACAGGCCGTTTTTGGCTCTTAATGGTATGTTCACAGAACAGGAGAACCGCAGGCAAAAAATCAGTACGGCTTTGTTTACGATGATGAACATTTGAGTCCCGAGAAAGCAGGGGGTCTATCCCCCTGCTTACTTGCTCTCGGCTTTCTGTCAGGAATGTTTGAGTTTTCTCAGGGCTATAATGGTAAAATACACACAGGGTCTGCCAGGCTTTTCGTCAGGCTGTAACTCTGGTGACCTGAACAAAGTGGAAATCGGAGAGGAGATATTGGACAAGAAAAGCTTTCTTAAAGGTGCCTTCATTCTCGGTGTAGCCGGTGTAGTCAGCAAACTGTTGGGGGCCTTGTACAGGATACCTTTAGCCCGTTTGCTTGGTGGAGAAGGGATGGGCCTCTACCAGATGGCTTATCCCATCTACACGACTATCCTGGCCCTGGCCACCGCCGGAGTACCGGTGGCTATTTCAATAATGGTAGCCCGTAAAGAATCAGGTGGTCTAAGCGGTGACAGCCGCAAGATCTTTCGGGTATCGTTTCTGCTCCTGTTTATCATTGGTATAGCCCTGTCGGCAACTGTTTTTCTGTCAGCCGGTTTTCTGGCCAACACAGTGCTGCGGCAGCCTAAGGCTTTTCTGCCCATTGCGGCTGTTGCCCCGGCCATCTTCTTTGCCGGGATGTTGTCTGTTTTTCGTGGCTATTTCCAAGGCCACCAGTGGATGGTACCTACCGCGGTATCCCAAGTGGTTGAACAGATTTTCCGGGTTGCTTTCGTGCTTATCCTAGCTTTCTGGCTTTTTCCCCGGGGTCTGGAGTTGGCGGCCGCTGGAGCCACATTCGGTGCCGTTATTGGGGCAGTAGCCGGTCTTGTCGTCCTGATCATTTTTTATGTGAAATTTCGCCAGCGACCGGTACCGAGCGGGAGGCTAAAGTACTCACATGAAAGCTCCCGGCAGCTTGCGGGGGAGCTCATAAAACTGGCAGTGCCGGTATCGCTGGGAGCTATGGTGGTGCCCCTGGTGCAGATGCTGGATGCGGTTATCGTACCCACGCGATTGATTACGGCGGGGTTTTCCGTGTCGCGTGCCACCGAATTATATGGTCAGTTGTCAGGTATGGCCTCAGTGCTCATCAATTTGCCTACCATCTTTACCATCGCTATTGCCACCAGCCTGGTTCCGGCCGTAGCCGAGGCTGTGGCCATGCGAGACAAGCCGGCCCTGCGGCAGCGCATCAATGAAGGCCTCAGAGTAGCTATGCTCCTGGCCTTGCCTTCAGCAGTCGGGCTCTGTGTACTGGCTTATCAGATAACAGATCTCCTGTTTGCCTCACCGGAAGCCGGCATACCCCTGGCTTACCTGGCCTTTTCGGTGATTGTCCTAGCGCTCTTTCAGGTAACCAGTGCTTCCCTGCAGGGCTTGGGGCATCCGGAGATACCCTTGCGTCACCTGATGATTACGGGAGCGCTTAAAATCTTTTTCAATTTTTATCTTACCGGGTTGGTTTACCTGAATATTAAGGGTCCGGCAATAGGCACCAGCCTGGCCTTTCTAGTGGGGTCAGCTCTTAACATGATTCAATTGGCTCGTCGTACCGGAGTCAGCTTCGAATGGGGGCGTCATATTAAACTGGTGTTGATAGCTGTTGTCATGGGGATAATGGTTTACATCTCCTATCAGACCTTGGTGACTTGGGGACTGCATTCTCACCTTACCACCCTGGTGGCGATTGTAATTGGGGCGGGCGTATACGGTATAGCCCTGTTGGTAACAAGAGAGCTGGACTTGGCGCTTATCAGGCGCCTAATAAGATTTAGCAGAGGTGGCTAATGATGAATGGCAAGGCTGTTGAGGAATTGGTGCAAACCATGAAAACACTGTTATCACCCGAGGGGTGTCCCTGGGACCGGGAACAGACCCATGGCTCACTAACCAGGTACCTTATTGAAGAGACCTACGAGGTGATTGAGGCCATTGATGAAGGAGATATGGATAAGCTCCGTGAAGAATTGGGAGACTTATTACTGCAGGTGGTGTTCCATGCGGCCCTGGCAGATCAGGCCGGCCATTTTGATCTGGATGATGTGGCTGATACCGTAAACCGGAAGATGATAAGCCGGCATCCTCATGTCTTCGGAAAGATGGAAATCAACACCAGTGACGAGGTTATGCAGAACTGGGAAGGCTTTAAACGCGAGGAAGGGAAAATATCCATTCTGGAAGGCATACCTCGGATGTTGCCTGCTCTCCTCCGGGCGTACAAGCTCCAGGAAAAGGCTCAAAGGGTGGGGTTTGACTGGCCGCATATATCTGGTGCCATGGAAAAGCTTCAGGAGGAGATTGACGAGTTTGTCGCCGCTTTTCGGAACCATCAGTCTGACCAGATACAGGACGAGATGGGGGATATACTCTTCGCCGTGGTGAATATTGCACGGATGGCAGGGGTAGAACCGGAACAGGCCCTCCAGAGATGCAACGACAAGTTTACTCGCAGATTTCATTATATAGAAGAACGCTTACGAGAAGAAGGAAAGTTGCTGGAAGAGGTCGGGCTTGAGCGGATGGACTGCCTGTGGGACGACGCAAAGAAACAAGGATTATAGTCCGGAATCGTCCGCGAATACTTTCGCCAACCTGTTTGTTCTTGGGACTATGGAACCATTTTTGTCTGGAAAAGCAGGAAATTATTAATTAATATCGAATTGGCTCTGAAGTATAACCTAATACACGCCAGGAGGGGATAAAATGAACAAAACCGAGTTGATTAGTGATGTGGCCAGCAAAGCCAACATGACTAAGAAAGACGTGGAAAAGGTACTGAGCGCCCTTTTCGCGTCCATTGAAGAAACATTAAAGAAACAGGAAAAAGTCCAGTTGGTTGGGTTCGGTACCTTTGAAGTGCGTGATCGTAAGCCTCGTACCGGGCGCAATCCCCAAACCGGAGAAGAAATCAAGATACCAGCCAGCAGAGTTCCAGCGTTCAAGGCCGGCAAGACACTTAAAGACGCGGTTGTGTAATGCGGCTGGATAAGTTCCTCAAGGTTTCCCGGCTAATAAAACGGCGGACTGTAGCCAAGGAGTTTGCGGAAAACCAGAGGATCACCGTTAACGGTCGGGTGGCCAAACCGTCCAGTGAAGTTGATGCGGGTGATTTGCTGGTAATTCAAATGGGTGGCCGAAAGCTTACCGTAGAAATACTGGCGATCAAAGACAATGTAAAAGCAAGCGAAGCACACTCTCTATACCGGATTGTTAACGAAGAGCCACCTCTTTTATGAGGTGGTTTTGTTTTTGACCAATCCCATCATAATTTGTCTAATTTTCCCTTTCCCGTTCTCCTCTATATTTCCCGATTTCATATTAATGTGACAGGCAACATATATTTGTTTAGTAGATTGAACCGGGTTGTCACAACCCAGGTATTTATATGGCCAATCAGATAAATAATCGGCTTTGCAACGGACTGAAGCCCAAGACATCTTAGCGGAGAGGAGGAGGTGCAATGCAGGCCCACTGTCTTACCCTCAACAATCGCGAGGTCCTGGAGGCAACCGGAGTCGTATTTGTCAGCAGTTTTGATGACCGGGAGGTTATATTGGACACCACGCATGGTCCTTTGTGTTTGCGCGGAGAGGAACTGCATATCAG
>JBLNCH010000169.1:0-3998 GCA_050260485.1 Bacillota bacterium
AATGGGCTCCATACCGGAAACATCATATTCGCGGGTCTCGGCATACCGGGCGTCGGCATCACTGTAATAGAGGGTATACTCCCGTTTATTCCGCCCCTTGACATACTTAAGCGTAATCTCATCGGGCGCGAAAATACCGTTCTTGCCGCCGGCCTCAATCGCCATGTTGGCCATGGTGAAGCGGTTATCCATGGATAGGGAGTCAATAACCGGACCTGTAAACTCCATAGCCATATAGCGTGCGCCATCAACCCCGATATCCCCTATAACCCTGAGGATCAGATCCTTACCCCCGACGTAAGGCGGCAGTTTCCCGTGGAATACAAACCTGATGCTCTCCGGCACCTTGAACCAGGCCTCCCCGGTAGCCATGGCCGCCGCCATGTCGGTTGAGCCTACCCCGGTGGAGAAAGCCCCCAGAGCTCCATAGGTACAGGTGTGGCTGTCGGCCCCGATGATCAGATCCCCGGGCAGGACCAGTCCTTCCTGGGGGAGCAGGCAGTGTTCAATGCCCATGCGCCCGATTTCAAAGTAGTTGACAATACCGTGTTTCCTGACAAAGTCACGGAGGCGTTTGGCCTGTTCCGCCGATTTAATATCCTTGTTGGGGGTGAAGTGATCCGGAACTATGACCACCCGGTTCTTATCATAAACCTTATCTGCCTGGAGCTTCTCAAACTCCTCAATGGCCACCGGAGTGGTGACATCGTTTCCCAGAACCACATCCACCCGGCAGTTTAACAGTTCCCCGGGATGGACTTCATCCCGCCCGGCATGTCTAGCCAAGATTTTTTCCGTTATCGTCATTCCCATCCGAAACCACTACTCCTCCCTCCTGATCCGGGTCAGGTTTGCTTATTTCGTAGGCCGCCTTGTTTATCGCATTGACATAAGCCTTGACACTGGCCTCGATAACGTCGGTAGATAATCCACGCCCCAGGACCTTGAGGTTTCCTACTGCCACTTTGACAACAACCTCCCCTTGAGCGTCCTTCCCACCGGTAACCGCATTCAGCTTGTACTCTACCAGGGTTCCGGGTAGTCCGGTGATGCGGTCAATCGCATTACAGGCCGCCTCGACCGGCCCGTCACCACAGGCAGCTTCTTCCATAAGTCCCTTACTGCCCAGGAGTCCAACCGTGGCAGTAGGCACCACCGTGCTGCCCCCGGTGAAGTGCAGGTACTGCAGTTTGAAGCGCTCCGGTATCACCCAGATCTCATCCTTGACCAGAGCCTCAATGTCGTGGTCGGTAACCTCTTTTTTCTTGTCGGCCAGGTCCTTAAAGCGCGCAAAGGCGCGGTTGAGTTCTTCCTCATTCAGATTAAATCCCAGTTCTTTAAGTCTCTCGTTGAAGGCATGACGCCCGGAGTGCTTGCCCAGGACCAGGTTGTTCTTGGGGAGACCCACCAGTTCCGGGCTCATGATCTCGTAAGTAGTTCTTTCCTTCAAGACCCCATCCTGATGAATACCTGACTCATGGGCGAAGGCGTTTTTGCCAACGATGGCTTTATTGGGCTGGATGGCCATGCCGGTTATCGAGCTTACCATCCGCGAGGTGCGGTAGATCTCACGGTAATCGATATTTAAGTCCTTTTCATAGATTGACCTGCGGGTG
Organism: Bacillota bacterium; assembly: GCA_050260485.1. Taxonomy (GTDB): domain Bacteria; phylum Bacillota; class Syntrophomonadia; order Syntrophomonadales; family DTU052; genus DTU052. Next base: position 1,617 of record JBLNCH010000169.1, read on the forward strand.
TAAAGGGTCATGATAAACTCTTCCAGGCTGGCATTACCGGCTCGTTCCCCGATTCCGTTTATGGTACCTTCCACCTGCCGGGCACCATTTTTGATCGCCGCCAGTGAATTGGCTACCGCCAGACCCAGATCGTTGTGACAGTGTACACTCAGGATGGCTTTGTGCATGTTGGGGACCCGTTCCATGATGCGGCGAATAAAATCACCGAATTCATCCGGAATGGCATACCCCACAGTATCCGGCAGGTTGACCACCGTGGCTCCGGCGTCAATTACCCGCTCCACCACCTGACAGAGAAAATCGAAATCGGTACGTGAAGCATCCTCGGCCGAAAACTCAACATCACTGACAAACTGCCGGGCATAGCGTACCGCCTCTTCAGCTTGCTGCAGGACCTGTTCCCGGCTCTTCTGCAGCTTGTATCTGAGATGGATATCGGAAGTAGCCAAAAATGTATGAATCCGCGGATTATCCGAGACTTTGATAGCCCTCCAGGCAGCGTCAATATCCCCCTTGGTAGCCCGGGCCAAGCCGGCGATAACCGGCCCCTTCACCTTCTCGGCGATCATCCTGACCCCGTCGAAGTCTCCCCGGGAAATAATCGGGAAACCGGCTTCAATAACATCCACGCCCAGGCGGGCCAGCTGAAGTGCTATCTCCAGCTTCTCATGAGAATTTAGACTTACCCCCGGGCTCTGTTCCCCATCCCGCAGGGTGGTATCGAATATATAAATCCGTTCTGACATTTATTCACCCTCTTATCCCTCAATAATAAATATATCCCCGGGTTAAGGATTAACTCATCCTTTCCCCCTACAAGGTAAGATAAGAGCGGGGATTGTTCAGCATCCTTGGAACTTTCCCCGCTCAACTTCATCTCAGTTTATATATCTGCTCGGTAACAAAGTTGCCGGGTCCTACTTTATCTCCTTTAACCAGGGCATCATGCTTCTAAGCCGTTTGCCAACTTTCTCTATAAGGTGCTCCTCCCCTTGCTTCTTAAGAGCATTGTAGACTGGCTTCCCAACCTGGTTTTCCAGAATCCACTCCCGGGCAAAAGAGCCGTTCTGGATCTCTTCCAGGACCTGTTTCATTTCCAGGCGGGTATCCTGGTTTATAATTCGGGGACCGGTTACCAGGTCGCCGTACTCGGCGGTGTCGCTGATGGAATACCTCATGTTGGATATACCGCCTTCGTAAATAAGATCGACAATCAGCTTCATCTCATGGAGACACTCAAAATAGGCAATCTCTGGTTGATAACCGGCCTCGACCAGGGTATCAAACCCCGCTCTGATCAGCTCGGTTACCCCGCCGCAGAGCACCGCCTGCTCGCCGAACAGATCGGTCTCAGTCTCCTCACGGAAAGTGGTTTCCAAGACCCCGGCCCGGGTAGCACCAATAGCCTTGGCAAACGCCAGTGCCAAATCACGGGCCTGCCCGGTGAAATCGTTTTCAACGGCAATGAGTGAAGGTACTCCGGCTCCTTTCTCGTACATGCGGCGCACCAGGTGACCAGGTCCCTTGGGAGCGACCATGAATACGTCGATATTGGCTGGAGGTTTGATCTGCCCGAAATGGATGTTGAACCCGTGGGAAAACCCGAGGGCGTTCCCCGGCTTCAAGTAAGGGGCGATCTGTTCCCGGTAAACAAAAGGCTGTACCGTGTCGGGAACCAGGATATGAACTATGTCCGCTATTTGGGCAGCCTCATCAACGGTCATTGGGGTCAACCCGTCTGCCAGGACCTGGTTCCATTCGCTTTCAGTTTCCTCATCGACCGGTTTTCTGATCCCTACCACAACTTTGACTCCGCTATCATGAGCGTTCTGTGCCTGAGCATGGCCTTGACTGCCGTAGCCAATTACGGCAATGGTTTTATCCTTGAGTAAATCCAGATTTGCATCGGCATCGTAATACATTCTTGCCATATGTTTATCCCCCTTAGTTTAATTCAGCTGTATTTCACTATGGGCGGCCGGGTTACCCCTTGGGGCCTCTCACCATAGCCACCTTGCCGGTCCTAACCATTTCCAGAATCCCAAATGCCCGTAAAGAATCTTCGATGGCATTGATTTTTCCTTCATCACCGGTGGCCTCGATAATCAGGCTCTTTCGTCCAATATCCACAATATGGGCCCGGAAGATGTCAACTATCTGCATGATTTCGGCGCGCACCTGGGGTTCGGCTTTAACCTTGAACAGGGCCAGTTCACGATCCACCGATTCTTCCGAGGTTATGTCCATTATCTTGCATACCTCAACCAGTTTGTGCAGCTGCTTGGTGACCTGTTCCAGGATGCTCTCATCACCGTCAACCACGATGGTCATGCGGGAAATGCTTGGTTCCTCTGTCCTGCCTACACTAAGGCTTTCAATATT
>JBLNCH010000170.1:0-3780 GCA_050260485.1 Bacillota bacterium
GCCATTGATGCCATGATTATGGGACTCCGCATGACCCGGGGAGTCAATGTACAGGAGTTTGAGGAACGGTTCGGAATCAAGCCATTAACGGTTTTTGAAAACGCAATAAAGAAGAGCCAGGAAGAGAATCTGCTGGAGTTTGAATCTCCCTGGTTGCGCTTGACCAGGCCGGGGTATTTCCTGTCCAATCGGGTGTTCGTACGAATAATGGAATCCGCTGTGTAGAAAGATGGTATAGGGATAAGTATAGCCCCTGGTTATTACTGCAGGGAAGAGCCGACCTCCAGGCAGTGCTGGCTTGACAAAGGAAATGACTGGTGCTATTTTTTTAATATGATATTAGCACTCAACTAACGAGAGTGCTAACAGGATGGTCTTTATGAAGCTTGATGATCGCAAAAAAGCAATTCTGGAAGCGGTTGTTAAGGAGTATGTGAGAACCGCCGAGCCAATTGGATCCCGGGCTATCGTCAAAAAACGCAACCTGGGGGTTAGTCCGGCTACTGTGCGTAATGAGATGGCTGATCTTGAAGAGATGGGATTTCTGGAACAGCCCCATACCTCATCCGGACGTATCCCTTCGGAAAGTGGGTTCCGCTATTATGTGGACTACATGATGGTCAAAGAGCAGCTCACTGCAGAAGAGGAGAACTTTCTGAGGAACATGCTGACCCAAAAAATTGAGGATATCACGACGGTCATTCGGCGAACCGGAAATGTTCTGGCTCAGTTTACCAACTATGCTTCCGTGGTTATTACCCCTCCCGTCTCTGCCGGCGAACTGCGGCATCTGCAGCTGGTTCCGGTTGGGCACAGCCAGGCATTGGTTGTCATGGTAACCGATCTTGGCAATGTAGTTCACAAACGCATTGAGGTGCCGGAATCGATTCGCCCCGAGGATCTGGAGGAACTGTCTCAACTGTTTACCAGCAACTTTCAAGGGACTCATATCGGAGACATCAGCCGAACCGTGTTAGGTAGTCTGCGCCGGGAACTGATGCACCGGCGCCAGGTGATCGAGAGGGCACTGGAAGCTATCGAAATGGCGATGGGTGAAGGGGACGGAGAAAAAGTCTTCATTAATGGAGCATTAAATATCGTTAATCAGCCCGAATTTAAGGATTTCGAGAAGCTTCGCCGACTACTGGTAGCATTGGAAGAACACGATTTAATCAAGAATCTGATAAGTGAAACCGGCTTCAGAGAGGTAAAAATTAAGATTGGAACCGAAAACGAGGCTGAGGAGATTAAGGAACTGAGCCTGGTTTTTACCACCTACCAAACTGAAGGCAATGAAAAGGGGAGAATTGGCCTAATCGGTCCTGTGCGGATGGAGTACTGGAAGGCATCGGCCTCAGTAGAGAAAGTCCGTGACATTGTGCAGGAAATTATCAACAAGATGACGAGGTAGGAAACCTTAATGACGGATAAGGTCAGTCCACAAGAGATGGAGGACCGCTTTAAGACTCTGGTTAACAACACCACAGCAGCCCGGGTGATTTCTCAGGCGGTGGAAGGAACCATAGGGCCAAAAGGGCTTGACGCCATGCTGGTGGACAGTTTTGGCGATGTAGTCATAACCAATGATGGCGTTACCATCCTTAATCTGATGGAGATTAAGCACCCGGCAGCCAGGATGATAATCAACGCAGCCAAGGCACAGCAGGAGGAGGTGGGGGATGGTACCACAACGGCAACCATCATGGCATCAGCCATTATATCCGAAGGCTTGAATCAGGTTCTGAAAGGAGTGCCGGTTACCAGGATTCTGGAAGGGATCCGCCTGGGCATAGCCCAGGGGGTAGAGGAGATAAAAAGGTGCTCCCGGCAGGTTTCAGGTTGGGAGGATCCGCTGCTGCTTGATGTGGCAACGATAGCCGGACGTGGTGACCGGGAACTGGCGGAGCTAGTCGTCACCGCCAGCTCAGTTATTGACCCGGACAGGATCCGGGACGCTGGATTCAGGTTGGAGGATTGGGTCATTGCTCATGAAGGTGTGCCCAGCGAAGTCATACCCGGGGTAATCATAAACCAGCAACCTGTGAACCAGGATATGCCGTCACGGCTGGAAAAAGCCAGGATTCTGGTCCTGGATGATGCGCTTAAACCAGAGGATTTAGGCGAAGGGGCTTTGCGCACTGAATCCGGCTTTCAAAAACACATGGAATTAAGGGAGGCCTATTGCCAGAACCTTCTTAAAATAAGGAATGTGGGGATTAACCTGGTTTTAGTTGACCGCAGTATTGATGACCTTGCCGAAGAGATTTTAACGGATGCCGGAGTTATGGTGGTCCAGCGGGTGAGTCATCGAGAACTGCGAAGAGTCTGTGAACATACCGGAGCCCGCATGATCAAACGTAATGCGCTCAACCGTGAACCAGCACAACTGGAGCGTTACCTGGGACGGGCTGAATTAGTGGAACACAGGGAGGATCTGGAGAACATAAGGATTACCGGTGGAGGAGGTCGGAGTATAGCTACCATCCTGGTAGGGGCAACAACCTCTGAGGTGGTCGAGGAGCGGGAGCGCATGGCCAAAGATGCTGCCGCGGCGGTGCAGGCCGCTCTGAAAGAAGGTGTGGTACCAGGTGGTGGGGCCATCGAGGTATGGGTAGCCTCCTTATTGGAGAACCTGGCACGTGAAGTAAATGGCAGGGCATATTATGGAGTCAAGTGTGTAAGGGAGGCTTTGGAAAAACCATTCGCCTGCATCATGAAAAACGCCGGGCTGAATCCGCTTGAGAAGCTGGTGGAACTGGCTTCCTCACAGCGCGAAAACCAGAGCTGCGAATGGGCGGTGGATTGCGATACCGGGCAGGTTGTGCAGACCGGGAAGGCCGGGATTTGGGATCCTGCGTTGGTTAAGATTAAGGCCTTGCAGGCCGCCGGCGAGGTGGCTGCAGCCATATTAAGGATCAATACGGTGATTAAGAAGAGGGAATCCCCAGAACCTCATGGTAATGGGATTCAGGTTTAATGAGGTGACTGCATGAATAATGATAGAAAAACAAGTGATCAGGATTTGGAAAAGGATTTTGTACCTGAGCACATGCCTGAAGATGAAAAGGAAAATGAGAAGACCGGGGATGAGCTTAGTCTGCTGCGGGAAGAGCTGGAGGCTGAAAGGATTAGGGCTCAGGAGTACTATGACAAATACATGAGGGCCCTGGCGGATGGGGAAAACCAGCGCAAGCGGTGGCAGAAGGACAGAGAAGAACTGGTACGTTTTGGAAATATGTCTTTATTGAGGAAACTGTTACCGGTTGTTGATGACTTCAAGAGGGCCAAAGCAGCGATGGAGCAAGGGGGGGATATCTCCTCGCTGGTTAAAGGCGTTGAATTGATAGAGAAGAGACTCCTGGACCTGCTGGATCAGGAAGGGGTTAAAGCTATTCCAGCCGAAGGAGAGATGTTTGATCCCCAGGTTCACGAGGCATTCAGTATAGATGAAAGCGGCAAATACCCTGATGGTACCATAGTCCAGGAATTTCAGACCGGATATATGTACCTGGGACGGGTGCTGCGCCCCAGTATGGTAGTGGTAGCCCAAACCAGGTCAACAGCGGAATAACTGTACTGCTCCGCCTGGTTCGACCAGAGTTAATACACCCTGGCGGACTGAGGGTTATGGGAGCATGCTTTTAACGATCAATCCGCGCAATACAATGAATATAAACAAGTGATGTCTATGGAGGTGCTTTTTATGGGCAAAGTGGTAGGGATTGATTTAGGGACTACGAACTCCTGTATCGCATTTATGGACGGCAGCGATGTTACGGT
>JBLNCH010000171.1:0-4359 GCA_050260485.1 Bacillota bacterium
AACTGCTCTTCCAGGGCTTTGGCATGGACCTGAACCGGATCCACGCTTCCGCTCTTCCCAATTTTCAGGGCCTCACCGGTTCCTGCACCCACATGGCGGACTACTACCCCGGTCTTTTCCTGGTAGGCCTTTTCAAGAGCTGCCACAATGCCGGCGTCTATCGGCCCAATGGTGCTGGCCCACAGTACCTGTTCTACCTCTGTAGTTTCGGCTGCAGGTTGACCGCATCCCTGCACCAACAGTATGCTGCAGATCATCATTATGGCAATGGCTAAGCCCCCTACTGTTACGTTTTTTCACCAGGTTTCACCTGTCCTTTCACATGATCTTATTTTCCACAACATGGCATGATACCGTCCGTCATAAGTTCTCGGTCCCCACGATTTCTCCGTCTTCCATCAAGTACACCTTGTCGGTGATGGCTGATGCCTCCGAGCGGCTGTGGGTAACCAATACGGTGGTGATTCTTTGATTCCGCAGAATCTTGGCAATCTCCTCGATCAACTCCTGTCTGATCTTCCGGTCCAGATTGGCAAAGGGTTCATCCAAAAAGATTATTTCCGGTTCCAGCACCAGGGCTTGAGCCAAGGCCACCCGTTGGGCTTCACCTCCGGAAAGGGAATGAGCCCTTTGCCTGGCCAGGTGATCGATGCGCAGCCTTTCCAACCAGGGGCGAACCAGCCTTTCCCGATCCTTGCGGCCGATATTGCGGAATTTTAGCCCGATCTCCGCATTATCCATAACCGTACCCCTTAGGAGCATGGGCTTCTGAAATACCATGGCCATACGCCGCCGCACATCAAGCATAGACTGCTCCTTGAGCTCGCGGCCGAAGTAAGAAACAATTCCGCTGGTAGGTTCTTGTAAAGCCGCCAAAATCAACAGGAGACTGCTTTTTCCGGCACCGTTCGGTCCCATAATGCTGATGTACTCTTCTCTGTTTATTGAGAAATCCGGAATATTAAGTATGCTCCGGCCTCCGAGGACCAGTTTCAAATCTCTTACTTCAATGACTTTACTCATAACTGGATCTCCGTTGCTGCAGACTGGTTAAGAGAGCGGTAACGCCGTATGCCAGAACGAGCAGTATAACGCTGAGCGCAATGGCTACATCAAAACTCCCCTTGTTTACCTCCATAACCGTAGCCGTAGTCAGCACCCGGGTCTCACCCTTGATGTTTCCACCAACCATCTGGGAAGCGCCTACCTCGGATATCACTCCACCAAACCCGGCCATAACCGCAGCCAGAAGTCCCAGCCTGGCTTCCTTGATCAGGTTCCACAGTAACTGTCTCCGGTTTGCACCCAGGGCCAGTAGATGCAGGCGAAGACGGGGGCTGATCTGCTGCACCGCCGCCAGCGTGAAGCTGATGACCAGAGGGCTGGCGATTACCGCCTGGGCGATAATCATTGCCACAGGTGTATAGATTATGCCCAGCGAGCCGAATGGGCCCGACCTCCACAGGAAAATGCTAACCCATAAGCCCACCACTACCGGCGGCAGACCCATTCCGAAATTGGCCAGACTGACCAGGAAGTTACGTCCCGGGAACCTACTTAGGGCCAGTATGCATCCCAGCGGCACACCGATAATGACACTCAATAAGGTTGCAGTTCCGGACACCTTAAGGGTCAGCCAGCAGACTTCAAAGACCTCCGGGTCCAAGTTGATCAGGATGAAAAAGGCCTGGACCAGGCCGTCCCATATCAGCTCCAACTATGATCACTCCATCTTATTTGCAGAATGCTATTTGCCTAATTCATCTTCACTCTTGCCTGCATCGGGATAAAACAGGGGCTCACCATACGTGTCCACGCCAAAGTTGCCAATCATCTCCTGGGTCTTATCGGAAATCATAAACTCAACAAAAGCCTTGGCTCCTTCGGTGTTCATCTTGCCGGCAATATCCTCTGAAAACTTGTCCGGATTAACCTGCATTACATGATATATGTTTAACAGGGCTTTTTCGCCTTCCACCATAACTTCCAGGGTAAGGTTTTTCTTCTGGGCCAGGTAGGTTCCCCGGTCAGTCAGGGTATAACCCTTGTTCTGTTCAGCCACGATCAAAGTTTGTCCCATCCCCTGACCGGTTTCCTGATAACTGGGTCCCACCTCTGGTGTTATTCCGGCTGCCGCCCACAGTTTCTTTTCCATCTTGTGAGTTCCCGAGTCATCACCACGCGATACAAACAGGCTATTTGACTCCTTAATCTTCTTCAGGGCTTCAGCAGCAGTTGCGGTTCCTTTAATACCGGCCGGATCATCCGCCGGTCCCACAATTACGAAATCATTGTGCATAACCAGCTGGTAATTGGTGACTACACCGGCATCCACCAGTTTCTGCTCATCGGCCGGCGCGTGGGTCAAAAGCACATCGGCTTCACCTTTTTCTCCCATAGCCAGCGCGGCTCCGGTTCCGACTGCAATAGTCTTAATCTTGTAGCCAGTCTGCTCCTCGAACACCGGAATCAACTCATCCAGCAATCCGCTGTCCTGCGTACTGGTAGTCGTCGCCAGGATGACATCCGTTTTCTTTTCAGCCTGTTCAGCATTCTGGCCGCAACCGACCAGGCAGAGCATTAATACAAACAAAACCGCCAGCGATAGATATCTGGTTTTTTTAAACACTGTTATTCCTCCTTTTCCCATTCGCATGTTGTAATACCACCACGGCCTCCCAGTCCATTTACAGATAAAAAAGCCGAGCCCGCATCCACAAGCAGGCTCGACCCTCTCGATCGATAGGCCTGATCACTCTCCTTTCCAAATGCGGGAGGCGCATTAGTTTCCTACTGCACCCTATCGTCCTGGCTTCCATACCGTGCGGCTTCAGGATACCAGGATCGGAGAATATTCAGTTGTCATCTATTAATTTCTACAGAGAACCTCGATCTCCTTTATTACTGAAGCATATGGACACGTTCTACGTTCTATGTTCCAATTTTTGTGATTAATAAAATATTAATTATCTTTGGGTTGCTGGCTCTCGAGTCGAATTCTATCCCTCAGATCCTGTATCCGGTCCTCCGCTTTACGGTTAAGGGCCGCATTCCCTCCTTTACGATTTATCGCACCCCGAAAATACTTGGCTGCTTCCGCATAATCACCAACTCTCAAGCTGAGCTCGCCCAGAATCAAGGACAACTGCTGTTCCTGCTCGGCTGAATAATTATGGTTTTGATTAAAATATGACTCCTTATAAAGCTCGTACGCCTGTTGAAAAGCATAGGCCATCATTTCTTTATCATCCACATCATCGTATAACCACGCCAGGCGCAGCCAGACCTTGGCCCTTTTGCCCGGGTCCGGTTTTTTATTTAAATCCAAGGTTTGGAGCATAAGGTAGTATGCGAGGAACACGTCATTAATCTTACGTGGACCGGCTGTGTTAAATACTACTTTTGATTTCAATGCTTTCCCTTTTTCCAGCAGGAGCTTTTTATCAATTTCGGTTATCTGTTTAAATTCAGAATCAAAGTTGGCGTAATAACAGTGGGGGCAGACCCAGACCAGGTACCAGAGCGGTTCAAACCCGATGTATCTTTTGCGGAAGTCGGGATCAACCGTTTCCAATCTTAACTTTGATGAACGTACAGCTTTTTCATTAAAGGTGTTTTCACAGACCGGGCAGGTAACCTCCCGGTCAAGAAGCAGGTTATCATCACACGCAATATCCAACGAATATGCCTTATGACCGGCGGGGAAAAGAGAAGCACCAACCGTCTGCTCACCCTGAGGCGCACGGGTGTATTTGGCCGGTGATGTTGCACCTTTCATCTTTTCTGCTTTTAGCCTGCTCAGTTCTTCGTTCTGGCTCCGCAGCCGGCTGCTCAATCCTTTCATTATCCTGTAGGCAATCTGTGGTTGCTTGGCAATCACCAGTTCAAAATTACTTTCATCTATGGTTATAACCGTGGTGTCTTCTAACGCCTGGATGGTTGCACTTCGCGGCAGTCCCTCCAGCAGGGACATCTCGCCGAAGAAATCTCCTGGGCCAAGCGCAGCGATTGTGACAGGGGAGCCATCAGGTGAATCCACCAACACTGCTACCTTTCCCCGAAGTATAATGTACATTTCCCTGCCTTCATCACCCTTATTAAAAAGCACTTCATCGGTAGGGTATTTTTTGATTCCTCCAAGCCGTGCCAACTGGGCCACATCTACCACTTTACTTCCTCCCTCAGCATTCTATTGTCCTATCTACAACGCATAGACCCCACAAAATTATCATCCGTACACATATTATTATCAGGCATTCGCCAGTTTTCGGCAATCTATCCAGTTCATTCTCAAAATAAAAACCGCTTAGAATTACGTGTTCCAAGCGGTTAAATTGCAATTAAATATTCACCTTAGGT
>JBLNCH010000172.1:0-7472 GCA_050260485.1 Bacillota bacterium
CCATCGAGGGTAGCGTTCAACAGTGGATACTTAAAGCCCCGCAGGTTTACTCCCCGTGATTCATCACCCAGAGTAATGAGGGATACCGTATCCCCGACCTTCCCTGGCAGAACCAGGTGGCGGCCGATCAGATAGACATCCTCCCGGGGCGACTGAAAACAGACATCAATTCCCCGCAGGATCAGGCTGGTGGCACTGAAAAGGTTGGATAGGCTGTGGTCCAATCGGGAACCGGTGCCACCCCAGACCACAATACTGTTAGCGCCATCCCTTTCCGCCAGCTCCAGTCCCAGCTGAAAATCGGTATTGTCCTTCTCCCGCGGCACCACGGTGAACTCTGCTCCCAGTGAGGTTGCATAGTCCATGGCCTCCCGGGATATGGAGTCCATATCCCCCACTACCCGGTGAGGAACCATTCCCATCCGCATGGCCCAGACAGTACCTCCGTCAATACAGATTACCCGGTCAAATTCGTTTTTAAATTGCAGGTACCACGATAAATCGCCATAGTCCCCGTTGGCCATTAAAAGAAATCTCAAGTTCTCTCCTCCTGAGAAAGCCATCATCTACTTCCGAAATAACTCTTCATTTAGACATTTATTTTTGATAATATAATAACGTTATCATTTAATAATGGGGAGGGAAGATTGGTGGCCCACGTAATTACAGATGAGTGTATTAGCTGCGGCCTTTGCGCTGATGAGTGCCCGGCGGAAGCCATAAGCGAAGGCGAGGACAAATACGTGATCGATCCGGAAAAATGCACCGATTGCGGCTCGTGTACCGAGGTATGTCCTACTGAAGCGATTAAAGAAGCCGAAGAATAATACCTAACGAAAGACCTCGTGAATAACGAGGTTTTTTGATGCATTTCTACCGGAGTCCCGGGTAGCCCTGCTGCCGCAAGGCTTCATACAGGATTATGGCAACTGAGTTAGCCAGGTTAAGAGAGCGACCTAAGTCCAGCATAGGGATCCTGATATGTCTTCCGGGGAACATCGCCAGTATACTGGCGGGGAGTCCCTCCGTTTCTTTCCCGAACACCAGGAAGTCATCAGGCTCATACCTGACCTTTTCATAAGTGGTACTGGTTCTGGTGGTAGCCAGGTGAAACCTGCCGTTGGCATTGGCCTGAACCAGCTCCTCAAAGCTGTCCCACTCCACCAGCCGCACATGTTCCCAGTAGTCCAAGCCCGCCCTTTTAAGATAGCGGTCCTCCAGGGAGAACCCCAACGGCTTCACCAGGTGCAGGGTACTGCGGGTCAAAGCGCAGGTACGGGCCACATTGCCGGTATTTTGAGGTATCTCCGGCTCAACCAGAACAACGTTCATCTTACAGCATCCCCAGCCATCAGCCAAAAAATTTGTAATAGCTTCACACTTTTCACGCTTACCGCCTTGCTTGCCGTTTTACTTTCTAGATACACAATTTATCATAGCAGACCGTTCCGTCGAATAACAAACCAGGAGGAGGGAAATCTATGACCAGAAAACCTCGGGGGTGACTCATCATGCCGAACAACTTCAAGGATATCTTTAAAAACAAGACCTCTTTATGGCTTCTGGGGATCGCCGCACTCCTGCTGGTGGGGATCTTACTCTTCAACCAGGAGTTGCGTACCCCGACACCGCGTAAGCCGGTAACCCCGGCCCCCGAAGTCAGAAAATACCGGGAAGAGCCCACTATTGCTGTTTTCCTCCATAAAACCAACACCACAGAAAAGATGCCTCTGGAAAAATACCTGGAAGGAGTAGTGGCCGCGGAGATCGGCCCCAAGTTTCCGGCTGAAGCCCTAAAGGCCCAGGCCATTGTGGCCCGGAGCATGACCATGGCTAAGATTGTACGCGGCGGGGTGCAAAAACAGCATAACACCGACACCTGCGATCTACCGGAACACTTCCAGGCATACAACCGGGCTGCGGTAACCCCGGAGATCAGTAAGGCTGTGAAAGACACCCGGGGGCAGGTCCTGCTCTACAAAGGCAGATTCGCTTATGCCCTGTTCCATTCTTATGCCGGACCCAGGACAGCATCGCTTGAGGAGAGTTTTCCCGAACTGAGCGACGTCGCCGGACCCTACACCCAGGTGCTGGACTCGCCCGGTGCCAAATACGCCCCGGCTCGGGAACGCCGGTGGCAGGCCTCCGTACCCAAGTCCGAACTGCAGGCCATCTTTGGCAGCGGCGCTGATCTCAATGCCATCAAGATCACCCGTAAGGGTCCCAGCGGACGGGCGATCGACATCACCGCCGGAGATAAAACAATCAAGGGCTATGACCTCAGAACGAGGCTGGGACCTGAGAAGCTGAGATCAACCCTTATCACGGATATATCGATTAAGGGCAACAACGTGGTATTTACCGGCACCGGCTGGGGACATGGATGCGGCATGGCCCAGTGGGGTGCGTACGAGATGGCCAAGGAAGGCAAGAGCGCCCGGGAGATTGTGCAGCACTATTATCCCAAAACCCGGCTGTTTAGCGCCTGGAAGTAGCTTCGTGACGAACTGCCCAGTAAATCCCAAAGAGAATCATAGCTCCTCCAAGCAGTTGGAACCAGGCCAGGCTCTCGTGTAATAAAAAATAACCCAAGATGGAAGCCCCTACTGATTCTCCCAGTATGGAGATCGCCACCACGGGGGCTTTTACATATTTTAAGGCCCAGTTGAGAATACCGTGCCCTCCGATCCCCGGTAAAAGGGCCATAAGCAAGAACCAGACATAATCCAACGCCGGGTAGCCCCCGAACGATAGATTGCTTACGGTTACCGCAATGGCCAGAATAATTCCGGCTATCCCCGAGATCATCACGGTGTAAGGCCAGATCTCGATCTTATCCCTGATGCTGCGTCCGATCATCAGATAAACCGCAAAGAGAAAACCGCTGATCAAAGCCAGCAAATCCCCCCACAGGCGTCCACTAAACAGATCTCCCCCGCCGATAACGGCACTACCGGCCAGGGCAACAGCAACTCCGAGCATTGCGCTCCGGTTAACCCGCTCTTTCAGAATGAGCCTGGAGAAGATGATTACAAAGATCACCTGCAGGTTGGTGAACAACACAGAACTGGCAACCGAGGTATAAGACAACGAGCTAATCCAGAATGCGAAGTGCAAGGCCAGAAAAAAACCGGCCAACCCGGCCCGGGGCATATCCGACCACCGGGCAGGCCAGGACTGCTTGGTGCCCGCCATCAGGCATCCACCCAGAAGGGCGGTCAGGCTGAGACGGTAAAAGGCGATTACCAGAGGAGGAGCGGTCGTAAACCGCACCATGATTGAAGCGGTGGAAACGCAGAGGATGGCGATAAATATCAAGAGATACGGGTTGCGGGACGTCACATCTCCACTCCGAGGTAGGACTCAATCACCCGTTCATCATTCTTGATCTGCTCAGGTGCGCCTTCCGCAATCTTGCGGCCGTAGTCCAGGACCGCGATCCGGTGGCAGATGTTCATAACCACGTTCATATCATGTTCCACCAGGAGTACGGTCACTCCCATCTCCCGGATCTTGCGAATGAGTCCCAACAGTTCTTCCTTCTCCGTTGCGTTCATACCCGCGGCCGGTTCGTCGAGCAGGATCAGGGACGGTTCAAGAGCCATCGCCCGCGCAATCTCCAGGCGGCGCTGCTCACCATAGGGCAGGCTCCCCGCCAGTTCGATGGCTTTATCGCCCAGACCTACCATATCCAGCAGAGCCATCGATTTCTCCAGGGTAATCCGTTCTTTTCTCATCGCCCAAGGGGTATGAAGCAGGGCGGAAATAAAGCCCGCCTGCGACACCGAATGCATGCCAACCCGCACATTATCGAGTGCCGAGAGTTTCTTGAAAAGCCTGATGTTTTGAAAGGTCCGTCCGACACCGGCCTCCGCAATTCGGTGAGGCCTGAGCCCTCCTATAGGGCGGCCTTCAAACAACAGTTCTCCCGAACTGGGCCGGTAAATACCGGTGATCAGGTTAAAAAGGGTGGTTTTGCCAGCACCGTTAGGGCCGATCAGACCGAAGATTTCGCCCTTCTCTACCGTTATGCTCAACCGGTCCAGGGCCAAAAGACCACCAAACTCCTGACTAACATTCTTAACCTCTAAAATAGCCATAAATGTCTCCCGGTTTACTTTACATAGACTTTGACTTTGAGGGAAGTCCCGGTTTACCCCTGGCTATCCCTCTGATGATTTCGACGGCAAGGGTATCTGTCCCCTTAGCCGGGCCCAGGTATGTTTCACATCCACCCAGCGCACATCACCCAATAGTCCATTGGGCCGGAATATCATGAGAGTAACCAGCAAGCCACCATAGAACAGCAGCCGGTAGTCCGCCACAAAACGCAAGACCTCCGGAGCTATAGTCAGTATCACGGTTCCCAGAATAGTTCCCGGTATGCTGCCCATGCCGCCTAAGACCACCATGTTTAGGTACTCTACGGATTTCATAAACCCGAAGTCCTGGGGGCTGATATAGGTCAGATAATGCGCATAAAGTGATCCGCCGATTCCAGCCAGGAAGGTCCCGATCGCGAAAGCCACCACCTTGTACAGGGTGGTATTGACACCTGAGGCCTCCGCCGCAATCTCATCCTCCCGGATGGAATATAACGCCCGGCCTGGTCGTGATTTCAGGAGTCCGGTATTGAGGAGCACGATCACGATCACCAGACCCCAAACCAGAGTAAAGCTGGTAGTCGCTGGTATCCCCGATATCCCCAAGCCTCGGCCGGCGATGTCCAGATTGAGAAACACCACCCTCACAATCTCGGCAAAGCCGATGGTGACCATGGCCAGGTAGTCCCCTTCCAGCCGTAAAGTTGGTATCCCTATAATCACCCCTGTCAGCGCCGCCATCAATCCCGCCGCCAAGAGGCAGAACCAGAAGGGCATACCAAAATTCAAGGCCAGAATAGCTGAGGTATAGGCACCAATGCTCATAAATCCCGCATGGCCCATAGAAAGCTGGCCCGTCACCCCGGTGATCAGGTTCAATCCCAAGGCCAGGATGATATTGATGCCAATCAGCACCATGATCTGTAAAACATATATATCTACATACTGTAGGAGCAGTGCTTCCATAGCTTACCTCAATCAAAATGATGCATGGGGTCTGACCCCGTGCATCATTTTTTAAATTAGACTTTCTTGGTGGTTGCTCTGCCGAGCAGGCCCTGGGGCCGTATCAGCAGAACCAGTATCAAGATGCCAAATGCGATCGCATCCTTGTATGAGGACGCAAGGTAGGCGATACCCAGGTTCTCCAAAATTCCCAGGAGAAGCCCTCCCGCCATGGCACCGGGGATGGAACCTATCCCCCCCAGAACCGCAGCGGCAAACGCCTTCAATCCCGCCATCAAACCCATATAAGGCTGCACCGCATTGTAGTAAATCCCCACCATCACTCCACCGGCCGCTGCCAGGGCCGAACCCAAAGCGAAGGTAAACGATATCACCCGGTCCACGTTGATTACCATCAGACGTGCCGCATCCAGATCCAGTGAACAGGCGCGCATGGCCTTACCGATCCGGGTGCGGTGGACCAGGAGCTCCAGACCGAGCATCAGTATGGCGGCCGTCACCAGAATGACCACCTGCAGGCTCGAGACCTCGATCGCACCCAGGTTATAGGTCGCAATTTTGATAACCTCAGCCGGGTAGCTGGTGACATTGGGGCCCCGCAGCAGAACCATCAGAGTAGACAGGAAAATCGAAACCCCGATAGCGCTTATCAGGGCCGAGAGGCGTGAGGAACCACGCAAGGGGCGATAAGCCACCCTCTCCACCAGCATCCCCAGAAGCATGCAGAAGATCATGGCTCCCAGGATCGCAATAATGATGTTGACCTTAAAGGTCAAAACCAGAAACAACCCGGCAAAGGCACCAAACATATAAATCTCGCCATGGGCGAAATTAATCAGCTGCACTATGCCGTAAACCATCGTATATCCCAGGGCAATCAGAGCATAGGTGCTGCCAAGAGTCAGGCCGTTTATCAGCTGTTGCCAGAACATAGAGACGTCCTCCGGAATACCCCATTTCAAAAACATGGGTGGAGAGAAGGACCTGGTCTGACACCACTCTCCCTCCCCACCCTTTGTTTCTTCAGTGACAGGGTTGTGTTTGTCTGCCGCTAATCTATTTTAACATCTACCTTATCCAAAAGTTTGAAGCTGCTGTCTTTTACCGTCAGCAGGTAAACCGGGCTCTTGATCGGTTCGCGGTTAGCCCGGAAGGTGGTCACTCCTGAAACGCCAGGAAAATCCACAGTCTTGGCCATTTCCGCCTTGTAAACCTTGGGATCAGTGCTGTTGGCTCTTTCCATGGCCCGGGCTACGATATACATTGCATCATAGTACTGGGCAGAGAACATATCGGCCATTTCGCCATTAAATTTCTTGGAGTAAGCATCCAGGAACTTCTTGGTCTCCGGCGAAGGCTGTTCAGGCGAGAAGCCACAGTAGACTATACTGCCTTCAACCGCAGATCCGCCAAGTTTATAAAGGTCTTCACCCAGACAGCCATCCCCGCCTACAAAGATCTGATCCATTCCCTGTTTACGTACCTCTTTCATGAAGAGCGCCGCTTCCTGGTAGTATCCGGTAAAAACAATCATGTCCGGGTTGGTGGGCTTAATCTTGGTCACCTGAGCGGCAAAGTTGGTGTCGCCCCTCTGGATGCTCTCTTCAATTATAATTTTGCCTCCCTTGTCCTTTATGGCTTTACGGAAGTAGTCGGACAGTCCCACGCTGTAATCGTCATTAATCGCTGTTACCAGGGCAAAGTTCTTATAGCCCTTATCAATCAAGTACCCGACTGTTGCCGGACACGCCACCTCGTCCAAAAGGGTATTGCGGAAGCAAAAATCACCTGCATCTATGGCTCCAACCCCGGTAGCTCCGGAAGAAATTAAGACCATCTGGTTTTCCTGGGCAATTTTAGCCGCCACCTTGGTGATGCCGGTGCAGGGATCACCGATGATCGCGCTAACCTTGTCTTTACTGATAAACTTCTTGGTTATGTTTGCTGCCTCGGTCTTGTCACCGCGATTGTCTTCCTTGACGATCTCCACTTTCTTACCCAGAATTCCGCCCTGAGCGTTGATCTCTTCAACCGCCAGTTCCAAACCCTTCAATCCCGGGATACCATAACAGGCCACATCACCTGTCAGGGCCCCTAGAAAACCAACCTTGATGACATCCTCGCCGCTCCCGCCGGTTGTCTTGTTGCCACCACAACCGGCCATCAATCCAATCAACATCACCAGACTCATGGCCAAAGCCAGTAGTTTGAACTTCCGCAAATCTAGCCCTCCCCTATAAAATTTGTGACCTTACGATCTCACTAAATGTAACAAATCTTATATTCCGCTTGCAATGCAAAATTCCTGCTATTAACAAGCGAAAACCTCCCCCAAAAGGGGAGGAAGCTGGTAAATGGGTCCTGCCGCAAGTACCAATTATGAGCAAGGCTGCCCCGATTTGG
>JBLNCH010000173.1:0-3894 GCA_050260485.1 Bacillota bacterium
ACGCCTGCGGCAGGCGGTAATATTCTTTGACGACGAAGAGATGGAACTGGCAGCCAAACAGTGGGTCGAAGCGGGCCTGGATCCCCACAATGCCATTTTCTTCGGACTCGTGCCCGGAATGGAGGGCGTGGCAAAGCTTTACGAAGACCAGGTCTATTTTATCCCGGAGATGCTTTTATGCACGGATGTACTATATAAAGGTTTGGGAATTTTGGAAGCTGAGATAAAAAAGGGGGGAATATCTTTAAAGGGCAAAGTGCTCATTGGTGTGGTGAACGGGGATATCCATGACATCGGCAAAAATATAGTTAAAATGATGTTGGAAATTTCAGGTTTTGAGACATATGATTTGGGCAGGGATGTATCCCTGGAAGATTTTAAAAAGAATTTAACCAAGGTGCAGCCCGATATAGTTTGCCTTTCGACCATGATGACCACCACCTTGCTCGAAATGCGCAAGGTGATCACTGCTCTCAAAGAAAACAAGCCCGGTTTAAAGGTCCTGGTCGGCGGCGCCCCGGTGACCGAAAAAATTGCCAGAAGATGGGGAGCAGCCGGCTATGGTAAGGATGCTCACCATGCGCTTCGGGTTGCCATTGATATAATGGAACAAATAAAAAAGGAAGTGGCGCTTTCCGCGCCTGATGGTAAAAAAGGAAATAATCCTTCCGCTTAATCTCCTTCCGCCTGTGGTCATCCGTAAAACCATTCAACGGGCCAATTGTTTCTTTGGGGTGTTTTTTTGGGCTTTTCAGCAGGAAAATATTGTTTTTTTTGGCCTGAAGACATATGTTTATAACAGCAACAAGATAAAAACTATACTCCAAAAATACAGAATGTTTTTATTTTTTCTCTTCTTTTTAGTAATAGAGCAATTATATTGCACATTTTAACTTCCGGTCATATGTTCAATTGCCCGGTTGATTGTAAACTAATAATGCTTGTTAAGCCCGATGGAGGTGGTTTGAAAAGAACAGAATTAATATGTGAAGAGAACCTGTTCCGGTTATTCCCATAAATGTTGTGTTTTGGAGGGGAAAAATGATTGCATGATTTGTTTCCTGAAAATTATCTGAGGAGGCGTAATAATGCTGGCTAAAGAGCGTGTTTTGAAAGTACTTAAAGGTGAAGCGGCAGATCGGATACCGGTTTTATGTGTAAACCAGACAGCGACCTACGAACAAATGGAACAATTGGATGCGTACTGGCCTGAGGCAAACTATAAGGCCGAAGCGATGGCCAAGCTGGCATCAGGAGCGTATACAATTCTTGGCTTCGACGCAGTAAGGGTACCATTTTGCCAAACCATGGAGGCCGAGGCGCTCGGATGCACGATTAAGGATGGCGGTAAGTTAAATCTCCCAAGCCCGCAAACTCACCCTTATAAAATCGATGACACACCGGTGCTTCCCGATGATTTTCTGGAGCGCGGCAGGATTCCTGAATTAATCAAGGCTATTGGAATGCTGAAAGAAATGGTTGGAGACAATGCTCTGGTAATCGGCGGGATCATTGGTCCGTACAGCATTGCCGGAAGCTTAATGGGCGTTACCGATATTCTCAGAAACAGCTTTAAAAAGCCGCAGAAACTGGGTCCGTTTCTTGAGGTAAGCCAAACGGCGGGGCTACTGTTAGCCCGTGAATTAATTTCCGCCGGCGCTGATGCAATTTGCATTGAAGATATGATGGCATCAATGGATTTGATCAGCCCGAAAATTTATCGGGATTTAGTATACCCGTGGCAAAAGAAGCTGGTTGACTCCTTGCAGGATATTCCCACTATCATGCATATATGCGGTAAGCTGGATGCCATTATTGAAGATATTGCCAATCTCGGAGTGACCGCTATAAGTGTGGAGGAAAAGGTGGACGCTCCTGCGGCCGTTAAGAAGCTGTCAAGCTATGACCACTTTATATCTTTAATTGGTGGTATCAATGCCCCGAGCACGTTATATTCGGGAGACATTGACAGGATCGCCGAGGAAACCAGGAAAGCTGTCGCGGACGGTTATCACATGATTGCTCCGGGTTGTTCTATTCCACCCGCAACAACTATTGCAAGCCTCCGGACCATGGTCGATACTGTCAGCCGGAATGCAAATTAACTGGTTGGAAGACAAGTTATTTTAAGTAAAGGGGGTTGCTAGGGGGCAAAGCGTTTAATTATAGACGATAAGTGATAAAAACTCTTTGTGTTGCCGGTGGGAACGCGAGGTAAGTAGTGTGGGGGAAATCTTAGGGAAGTGCCGACGTTTTTAAAAAAGAGTACTTAAAGGAGGTTCAGGTATGCCCAAGTACACAACGATGGCTTATAGTAACGCCGATGAAATGGTTTTTGGCACAGCCAAATTCCCTGTAAAATATGGGTACGATTTTGAAGTGGGCGGGGGCTTTGTGTACCCCGAATTGGTGCCGCATCCGAGACCGGGTTCTGAAGCGACGAAAAAGAGCCTGATGCGCGAGTATGAGAAGATGGTCAATGACGTTGCAGAACGCTGCGTTACTTTGGGCTTCCCGGGAGTGCAGATAGAACTGGAGCACGTTTATCAAATGACCAGGAATCCTGATTGGGGTGGTGACATTGCCGCCCAGACCAAGCGGATACTGGGCGATTATTACCAGCGCTATGGTCTTAAGAGCGCCTTCCGGTCTACGATAGCCGACTACCGCAAACCGGATCAGGAAAGTATGCGTGAAAGTGATGCCCTGCGAAAGATGTTCGAAACATTTGAAGCTTGCGCGGCGGGTGGAACGGATAACCTGTCCATTGAGTCCATGGGTGGAAAGGAAGTATCCGACCATGCCATAGTCCGCCAGGATACCCGGGGAGTATTGTTTGGAATCGGTGTCCTTGGCAGCCGTGACGTCGAATACATTTGGCGGCGGATCGTCGAAATAGCCAATAAATACGGTGCAACTCCGGGTGGTGAAACTGACTGTGCTCAGGCCAACGTAGCCATGTTCATGGCCGGCGGCTACCTGGATAAGTCGGTACCGCATACCTTTGCCGCCATCGCGCGCGCCATCGCCGCACCGCGCTCACTGGTGGCTTACGAGCAGGGGGCAAAGGGACCCACCAAGGACTGCGCCTATGAGGATCCCATCATCAAAGCCATAACGGGTGTTCCCATCGCAATGGAAGGTAAAACCTGTGCGTGTGCCCACGCTGACTTGCTGGGCAATCTGGTTGCGGCGTGCTGTGATTTGTGGAGCAATGAGGCCGTTGAGTATCACGATATGTTTGGCGGCACATCGGTAGCGGTTTTCGCGGAAATCCTGGGATATGATGTGGCGCTGATGAATACGGCCATAAAAATGGGTAAGGCCAAAGACTTGAGGGACATGTTTGTCAATTCCGATATGTATCGCGATACCCACGGTTATATCCTGGCCCCCGTCAACGCATATGAAATCGGCAAAGCAATTGTAAGCAACAGCGAATCTTATTACAGCCGTTCCCGTGCGGCAGGGATAAAAGCCGCGGAATTGATGCGCAACGACAGCAAACTGTTGCTCTCCGATTTCGAAAAAGAGGTGCTGGAGAAGACTTATAAAGACCTGCTTTCCTTCCCGGACAAAGAAGAAGACTTTATCGATCAGTGTATCCCCATTTACGAGAAATCAGTTGAAGGATTCCAGCCGTCCAATTACGGTCTGTAAGTTGCTTCAAATGAATTAAATGTTTTACCAAAAAAAGATTTGCAAGGAGGGACATGAATGTACGCCCTTGATGATTTTACCAATATTTTTGTTCGCTACGACCTTAAGCGAGAAAAAGGGGAATCCAAATCGGGGATTACCCTCGCCCAGGATCCCGTGATGAAGAAGGTAATTGACTGTGTGGTTGAAGGTGATACAGACAATATCGGCGCGGTGGTCAACGAAGCCCTGGTC
>JBLNCH010000174.1:0-8149 GCA_050260485.1 Bacillota bacterium
AGACATAACCCATTCGTCGATGGTCATGTTCAGCCATGTTGCATTTTTACACCGGGTGTTGACGTCTTTAGTCCGGGGGTCGTCCATAAGCCAGGCATACTCTTTACCCATCGCTCGAACCAATGCCGGCCATCGCTGCTCTTCTAAACAGGCGATACTTATCCTCCCGTCCTTGCCCTGGTAAATGCCGAAGGGAGCGTAATTATCATAGTAACGGCCAAGTGGGGATGGTACCATGGTTTCTCCCACCGCTTGAGATATGGTGTACCAGGGGAGAGAGTTTTCATGGATTGATAAGAGGGAATCCATCATCGAGATGTCAATATTCTGCCCGCGCCCGCTAACCTTTTTTTCATATAGAGCGCCCAGAATGGCCAGCGCAGCGTTTGTGCCCGCCAAAACATCACCGGCGGAAATCGGGGTTCCCTGGGGTGCTTCATACATGGCGCTTACGCCTGACGCTGCCTGTGCGATTATGTCGTATCCGGGACGGTTGCTGTATGGTCCCCAGTGGCCGAAGCACGATATTGAGCAGTAGATGATATCTTCTTTCAGCTTTTTGACCGACTCATAGCCAAATCCTAAACGCTCCATAGCCCCGGGTTTGTAATTTTCAATCAGCACATCGGTTTTCTTGATTAATTCAGCAATAATCGCCTTACCCTGAGGTTTTTTAAGATCTAGTGAAACACTCTTTTTGCCTCGATTGACATTGATAGAGTAGGAACTCTGCTCAACACCATTAACCGTCTTAGTCATGAGCAGGTGTCTTTCGTTGGCACCCACCCCATATGGCTCAATCTTAATCACGGTAGCCCCCATATCGGCCAGTAACCTGGTGGCATGTGGTCCCGCCAGGACCCATGTGAAATCAAGAACCACCACCCCGTTCAGACATCCGGCAGGCAGATTATCGAATTGTCCCATTGTTTCACTCCTCATTTCTTATTGGAATCATATCGATCTGTTCTCAGTATTCATTTTAATCGAAAACACAATATTCAGTTGGGTTGTTTCAGCGCTTACCGCTGCCATGCAGTAGATTATCTGATAAAATAGCAAGAGATATGACAAAAAACTCCCCGGGTGACGGGGAGGGCTAAAAAAATAAACTGAGAGGGACTGCAATGTTCATTACTACAACCGGCCGGATACAAGACAACTTCTATTTGCTGGGACACCCAGGCTATCCCATGTTCCTTTTGGATGCGCCGAAAACGGCCATCTTTGACGCGTGTGTCTGCTTCGCAGGAAAGATCTATGTTAAAGAAATACGCTCCGTCCTGGGCAACCGGGAGCCTTCAATACTATTCCTTACTCATGTCCATTGGGACCACTGCGGCGCAACCTCTTACCTGAAGGATACATTTCCCAGTATGAAGGTTGCGGCGTCAGGTCTGGCCAAAGATACCCTGCAGCGGCCAAGTGCCCTGGCTTTGATGAAAAGACTTAATGAGGAAGCGCGCATTGAAATGCTCTCGCTCCCCGGATGCGATTCATCGCTGTTCATAGATGATCCCTTCCGTCCTTTTGAGGTGGATATTGAACTTCAGGATAATTCTGTTTTTGATCTGGGAAACGGCACAACGGTGGAGATTCTGGCTACTCCAGGCCACACGCGCGACCACCACAGCTTTTATATGCCCAAAGAGAAGATCCTGGTTGCCGGAGAGGCCGGCGGCCTGCTCCTCGGTTCCGGAGATGTTACCGTTGAATTCCTGTCCAGCTTCGACGCATATTTGGCGTCTCTCAAGCGGTTAGCTGCCCTCCCTGTAGAAGTCTTTTGTCAGGGTCACGGCCTGGTGGTGGTTGGGAAGGATGAAATCAACAATTTCTTTAAGCGATCGATCAACGAAACACTGTATTTTAAAGAACGGGTCTTTGAACTCTTGAACGAAGAAAGCGGCTCCCTGGATCGTGTTATACAGCGGATAAAAGCGGAACGGTATGATCCTATCCCCGGGATGAAGCAATCAGAAGTACCTTACCTGATAAACCTAAAGGCCCAGATAGCCCACCTGGCCGCCATGAAAGCAGCAATGTAAACCGGGACATGTGTTCAACAGGATAAGCTCGGTTTTCGCATCCGACTAAGTGTTAGGAACTTTACAGAGGGGGGCGGGTCGAACCATACCCCTCTCTTATCACTGCGGTCACTAAGGGAATCACAACACAAACCGCAGAATTAACCAACGGAAACCGGTTATTTCTTCCCCCGTTGTTTTGTAGCCATAATTACCTGATAAAATTCATATACACTTTTCTTTCCCTTTGGGGTTTCTCCACAGAGCCTTCTCCATTGGCAACCAATTTGAGGAGCCAGGCCATGTTCCGGCCCAGGATTCTCATTATTTGTATCCCTTCCTCATCCTGTAAGGCCTCCCCGGGCGCAGTGCCGTGGATAACGTTCCAGTAATTTGAGGTTGGTATTATCATTTCAGCATAGCTGAGATAGTGATTTAGCTGATCAACAGCGGGCAATCCACCTGAACGTCTTACCGCAACTACGGCTGCACCTACCTTGTGCTTAAACAGCCCGCCATTGTTGCCGGCAACATAGAATGCACGGTCCAAGAAGGCTTTCATGGTGGCACTTATTGATGAAAAGTGTACCGGCGAACCCAGAATTATACCATCGGCCTCTTTTATTTTGATAATCCATTCGTTCACCTCATCCCTGGTAACACAACGCTCATCTCTGTTTTTCCGGCATTTGCCACATGACAGGCACCCTCGAATCACCTTATTTCCTACATGAATAATCTCGGTCTCAATTCCCTCTTTTCGGAGTTCATCTGCAACTATCCTCAGAGCATTATAAGTGTTTCCTTCTTTGTTGGGGCTGCCATTAAAAGCTGCAACTCTCATAAATCTTCCTCCTTAGAAATTACTGTTATTTGATAGCAGGCGGTCAAGAAGACGCTTAGCCATTTCCCATTTGTACTTATTTTGCAGGTAGATCTTCTTTCCCCGGTTTGTAATCCTGTAATACTTCCTCCTTCCGCCATGGCTCTCATCACCCCAATAAGAATCTACGGCACCCTCGGTTTCCAGCCTCTTCAAACTAGAAAACATTGTGGACTCCTTCAATTCCCACACGCCACCGGTCTTTTCCAGTATCAGCTTCCCTATCTCATACCCGTATTTGTCACCTTCCATCAGCAGATTCAGGATTATGGTGTCCGTATGTCCTTTGAGTAAATTCGATGAAAAATCCCGATTGCCCAAACTATCGCCTCACAGTCTGAAACGCGAATACTTTACCTCGATCATCGTGGTATGACAATTATAGCACTAATTCAACAATCATTGTATAACTGGATCTTCCTTTCCGTCTAATTCCTAATTATGCCCGTATTTCTTAACTCCTGCTTGCAACCGCCAACACTCCCTCACAACAGCCTGCAGGTCATTATTTACCAGGAAACTTTGTCCCCTTTTTGACCGTTTTATTATATGAATTGACAAATTCCCCACGGGTTTTCGGTTAGTACGAAAGGGAGAGGAGGATATCTTTTTGAAAAAGCTGTTGCAGGTTATTTTTGTTCTAACTCTTACATTTTTTATGTTTTCCGCCGTTAATCCAACAGTCGGCACTGACTCGCATTTTGCCAATCACAGCATAAGTTCGATAAATGATAAAAAACCTCGGGTTGATAATAACACCCATACTCGTGATAAAGACGACCAAGCAATAATACAGAAAAACCTCAATGCAGAACAACACTCCGATTCGCAGAAGGACAAACATCTATCGGATAAAGAAGATCTTGATCGTAGGGACAACCGGCCATCATCGAAGTATCGTATTGATGTTTGTGTCGGTGAACAGAAGGTACGGATATACGATAACGATACAGTCGTTAAGGAGTGGACTGTATCAACCGGTAAAAACGGTTCTACCCCTCTAGGCCACTTCAGCATTCAAAACCGGGGAGAATGGTTTTTCAGCGAAAAATATCAGCAGGGTGCAATGTGGTGGGTTTCGTTTAAAGACTGGGGTGTTTACCTGTTTCATAGTGTTCCCATGGACCGGGACAAAAACGTGTTGGCAGAAGAGGCCGCCAAACTCGGTATTCCTGCTTCTCACGGTTGCATACGCCTGGAAACAGATAACGCCAGGTGGATTTATGACAATATTCCTGCCGGAACCCCGGTTTTTATTCATGAATAGGCGACGGCAGCCGCAGGCACTTGGCGGTGCTTTTCGGTATCTCAGGAACCTGAGATCTAACCGAACATTTGTTTGTCACCTCCGGCTTTTGTTGTTATAATAGAAATATGCAGGGCCTATTCAGCTTTGAGGTGAGTCTTCATGGATATACTGACCAAGCTTGGCATCCTGGCCAATGCTGCCAAATATGATGTTTCCTGCTCCTCCAGCGGGGTTTCCCGAAAGAACCAGGGTGGAATTGGAAACAGCAAGTCATTCGGGATATGTCACACCTGGACCTCAGACGGGCGCTGTATTTCCCTGCTCAAGATCCTTCTCAGCAACGACTGTATATACGACTGCCGCTACTGTGTGAACCGGCGTTCCAATGATATGCCCCGGGCCAGTTTCACGCCCCGGGAACTGGCGGAACTCACCATCCAGTTTTACCGCCGTAACTATATCGAAGGCCTCTTTCTCAGTACAGCCGTGGAAAGGTCCCCGGATTACACCATGGAAAAGCTGATAAAGGTTCTCCGACTGCTCCGTGAGGATTATGCATTCAACGGGTATATCCATGCAAAGGTTATCCCCGGAGCGGACCCGTTATTGATATACCAAGCGGGACTCTTGGCAGACCGGATGAGCGTCAATATCGAGCAGCCTACAGAAGAAAGCCTGCGTCTCCTGGCCCCGCAGAAATCCCTGCCGAAAATGCTTGCTTCCATGCAGCAGTTGAAGGATGAGATACAGACTCACAAGGAGGAACGCCAGCGCTTTCGTCATGCTCCTCGTTTTGTACCCGCCGGTCAATCCACGCAGATGATCATCGGGGCTACCTCGGATAGCGACCTGACAATTCTGCATACTACCCAGACCCTTTACCAGAAGTTCGGGCTAAAAAGGGTTTATTTCTCAGCTTATGTGCCGGTCAATCAGGATTCCCATCTCCCGGCCCTGACCTCGACTCCACCGCTGCTGCGGGAACACCGTCTTTACCAGTCCGACTGGCTCATGCGTTTCTACCACTTTAAAGCTGAGGAAATAGTCGATCCGCAGCACCCCAACCTGGAGACGGATATTGACCCCAAAATGGCCTGGGCTCTGCGGCATCCGGAGTTCTTTCCCCTGGAGATCAATCGAGCTTCCTATGAGGAGCTCCTACGGGTGCCGGGAATAGGTCCGAAATCAGCTCACCGTATCATCAGCCAGCGCCGGGTAGCGGCGGTATCAGTTGACCAAATGAAAAAGCTGGGAGTAGTATTCAAGCGGGCTCAGTACTTTGTTACCTGCAAAGGGGTCTACCCGGCAAAACAGTCTCCGGACCCGGCGGTGATTCGCCGTATTATGGTTCCCAAGCCCCCGGTAACCCAACTCAGCCTGTTTTAACCTGATTATGTGAATCATAAGGAGAAAGTCAATGGAATACCTGTACGATGGGAGTTTTGACGGGCTGTTAACCTGTATATACCACCACTATTACCTGGAAGCTGCAACCGGCATCTACCAGCGTGAGTCATACCAGCCGACCCTGTTGTTTTCCAGCATGACGGTTGAAACGGACCCTGCTCTCGCGACCCGGGTTTACCGGGCTATTGAGGAGAAGATATCCTCCAATGCCCTGGAAACGGTCTATCGAGTCTATCTCTCCTCCTCGCCGCAGAAAGAAAACTTGATTCTGGGATATCTGCGTCTGGGCTTTCGGATGGGAGCAAAGGTAGACCTTTTTCACAGCCATCCCGACGTCTACCCGGTGCATACGCTGGAGCGCAAGGTAACCGGTGAGGCTCACCGCTTGCTAGGTCTTGTGCGTTTCGCGGATACCGGCAGTTTCCTTTACGCCGTTATATCTCCTGACCACCATGTACTTCCCCTAATGGCCGATCACTTTGTCGACCGCCTCGCTGGAGAACGCTGGATTATTAACGATAAGAAACGGAAACTGGCCATTATCTACCACGGGATTGACCATGGTAATTATGAATCACCAATCCAATCCAAATGGTTTATGACCGATTTCCCATATAACCTGGATGGTACCTTAACGGAGGAAGAGCAGTACTGGCAGGGACTATGGCAGACCTATTTTCAAAAGATCAGCATCGCATCCCGTTATAACCCGCGCCTTCAATCCCGGTGTGTCCCCTATCGCTATCGCAAACATCTGGTGGAATTCCAAGCCCTTCCACCCAAATTGGGAGACGGTGAGAAAGCCAGGGTAACTGGTCCGCCGCTGGAAATGACTATCCAACCGATATTATAGTTTTTAGGGTAAGGCTATTCCCTTGCATACCTGCCGGCCGCCGTCTGCAGCACTTTTCGGGCTATCGGACCCGCAACCCGGCTGCCGCCGCCTCCGTTTTCCACCACCACCACAAATGCCAGGGGGCAATCCTCACGGTCCATGAATCCGACGAACCAGGCGTGAGGCTGTTTGTCCCCGCCTACTTCGGCGGTCCCGGATTTGGCGCAGAGTTGAAGTCCGCTGAAGTTTCCCTCCCCATATGTCTCAAGAACGTTGTTCCGCATCATGGTTCGCAGTTTCCCGGCTGTCTCCTCAGAGAGGATACGGGTTTTGCCCCCCACGAACTTGATCAGATATGACAACATATTGTCTTCAAGAATTCGCGGGGTGATCCGGATCCCGTCATTGGCGATGGCACCTATATAGGCCATGAGATTTAGCGGATTGGCAGTGTCGCTGTATTGACCGATGCCCGCCCAGGCCAGGTTGCCCCCTTTAGCACCCGCTACATTCACCCGGCCCATCCTGGTCTTAATGCCATTTACCTCCAAACTTGAATTAAACCCGGCTTTGTCCGCATACTGCTGCAGGTTTTTTGCTCCCAGCGCCAGGGTGATCTGGGCAAATGCCACATTGCATGATTTGGCTAGAGCCTCCTCAAAGTTGACGTCCCCGTGGGCTGAGGGACAGGTTACTTCTTCCCCGTCTATTATCATTTCTCCATCACAATGATAAATCTGTGTATTAATATTATCCAGGTTGTCAATGGCGGCCGCTGCGGTTACCAGCTTGAATACTGATCCCGGGGTATAAGCCGCTGAGAGAAAGCGGTTGATATACACTCCCTCATATCTCCCCGGATCCTTCTCAATATCCGGAGGGTACAAGGGGTCAAACGAGGGGCTGCTGACCATGCACAGGATCTCCCCGGTTTTATAGTTGTAGACCCCTACCGTGCCTTTCCGTCCGTTCAAGGCATTGTAGGCCACCGCGCACAGATCGGCATCCAGGGTGAGGGTTATGTCGCTGCTGAAATGACTTAGCTGCTGGTTAAACCTGTAGGCCCCTTTGAGCAGGTTCCAGCCGGACAGCCTCTCTCCAAAGGCAACCCGGGCACCTGTTACCACATTACCTTGGGGATCGCCAACCGCATGCATAGTGGCCATTCTGACCGTTTGGTTATCGTTGTATCTGGGGACACCATCGACGATCTGCATCAGGATTTTGCCGTTTCTGTCATAGATGGTCCCGGTGGTCTTAAGCTCTCCGTTGTTGGTATACAGGTGCCGGTTGGAGGAGTGCTGCACCCATGAAGAGGCCTTTTCCAGATACCTTACGGTAAATATGAGTAGCCCACATATCACTATCACAGCCAGGACCAGAACCACCAGTGCACGTCTTGTCAGTAGTTTCATATCAATCTCCTATTCCCTTCGCCGTCAGGCCGGTCGCGGTCATCGGCAGCCTTGATGAAAGCCAGTAAAGCCCAGGACGCGATCATCGACGTACCACCATTGGATACGAACGGCAGGGTGATCCCGGTTAGGGGGAGCAAATCAACCGAGCCGAAGACGTTGAATGCTGTCTGAATCAGGAATATGGTAGCCGTGCCTGAGGCGGCAATCGCATAAAATGAGGATTTGCAGCTCCTCATCTGGGAGACCGCAAACACAGCGAAAAATATAACCATCAATACCGCAGTGAGCGCAACCACCAGCCCCCATTCCTCACAGAGCAGTCCGAAAACCAGA
>JBLNCH010000175.1:0-4140 GCA_050260485.1 Bacillota bacterium
CAGTCGTTGCACCTCACCGGTAGTAACTCCCGCCTCAACCACCATAAACATATTATCCCGGTCAAGCTCCAGGATCCGGTTCAGGCGTTCCAGGGATAGGACAATCCCTCCATAAATTGGGACCGCTCCGGCGGCCAGACCGGTGCCGGCTCCCCGCGGAGTTACCGGAATCAACTCCCGGTTGGCCAGTTGCATAATCTGGGCAATCTGCAGCGTGTTTTCCGGTTTGACTACCGCCTCCGGCATCTGCCTCCACTTGTCCTCACCGACCTCGTCGTGCGAATAGGAAAACATCTGGTCCTGATCCGTTAACACGTTACGGGCCCCAACGATACTGACAAGCTCGGCAATTATCTCTGAGGTTACCCAGTTATAGCCCATCTTTTAACCCTCATTTTAATGACAACACGTTTTATATGTTTCATATTATACGGCTTACTCTCCCTGAGGGCCATCTTTGTTCTGGCAACGCCCCCATTCGTTTTGGGACTTAATCCACCGATTGATAACCAAATCCTAACCACCTTAAAATGACCGGAGCTGCTATTTTTTTCTGTGGCCGCTGTAACCCGGGAATGCTACAATAGTGTCAGAATGTTGCCAAAAATCAGTGAAAGGGGGACTCAGCAGAAATCGGCAGAAAACAACGGAATTTTATCGAGGGGGAGGAATTGTGGTGGAAATTAAACCGATGGAGAGGATTTGGGAAAAAGTATGGCCAAACTATTGGCCGCACTCCATTGAATACGGGAGAGAATCCATAGTCTGGCATCTATATCATAATGCGAACCGCTTTGCCAATAAACCGGCCATCATTTATTACGGAACCGAAATAACCTTCAAAGAGCTAAAAGACCTAGTTTGGAGGGCTGCGGGGGGGTTAAAAAAATTAGGAATCACCAAGGGTGACCGGGTATACCTGGCCCTGGAAAACTGTCCGCAGTTTGTCATCTCTTACTACGCCGCCATGGCTTTAGGGGCGATTGTTATTGCCGGCAGTCCCATGTATAAGGGTGGTGAACTGACTTACGTTCTGAATGACTGCACCGCCAAGGTGGTCATAATAGAAGACACTCTTTTCCCCATTCTGCAGAGCATCCGTGACAAGGTGCCAGCAGTTGAATCGGTGATCGTCACTTCCCTGGCGGAGTATATCCCGGCAGAACCAGCACTTCCAGTGCCGCCAGGGTTAGCAGCTGAGGGGCTTGAATACCCAGACACTATTGATTGGAAACAGTTTATCGCCAGCGAACCCCTGGAAAGAATGGCCGAACTTGATATAAAGAACGATGTTGCTCTTCTGCAGTATACTTCAGGAACCACCGGCAATCCCAAGGGAGCCATGATCACCCACTTGAATATAATGGCCAATGCTACTTCAGCGCCCATGTCTGTGAATGCCACCGCTGAGGATGTATACTTGACCGTCCTGCCCCTATTTCACGTCACCGGGATGACCAACAGCATGAATGCTCCAGTATATCTGGGCGCCACCATGATACTCATCGCTCGATTTGACGCGGAGACCCTGCTGATGGCAATTGAGAAATATAAGTGCTCCGTGTGGTTAGCGATCACCACGATGAACATAGCTGTGATCAACCACCCGAACCTTAATAACTACAATATCTCATCCCTGCGCGCCCTTATATCCGGCGGTGCACCGGTACCTCCGGTAATAGTCGAAAAGTATCGTTCAATGACCGGTTGTAACCTGGTGGAAGGCTACGGTATGAGTGAGACCATCTCCGCCACTATCCTTAATCCCCTGGAGCGCAACAAACTAGGAAGCATCGGCATACCCATGGTCGCGGTTGACATCCGGGTGGCAGACCTCAAAGACGAAACCAAGGACGTCCCATTAGGTGAAGAGGGAGAGCTGTGGCAAAGGGCTCCTTCCGTTGCCATTGGTTACTGGAACAATCCACAAGCCACCGCTGAAACGTTCCTCGGGGACGGTTGGATGAAAACCGGGGATATAGTCAAGCTGGACGAAGAGGGTTACGTTTATATCTGTGGCCGCACTAAGGAATTGATTAAAGCCTCTGGATACAGTGTTTTCCCGGCCGAAGTCGAGGAGTACCTGTATCACCATCCATCGATAGCGGAATGCTGTGTAATAGGAGTACCTCATGAATACCGTGGTGAGGATGTAAAAGCCTATGTGGTACTAAAACCCGAATGGGTGGGCAAGATCACGGAACAGGAACTGGTAGAATGGGCCCGGGGTGAGATGTCAGTTTACAAGTATCCCCGTACCATAGAATTCCGCGAAACCCTGCCGAAGAGTGGAACCGGCAAGATTATGCGCAAGATCCTGAAGGCTGAGGCGGCCGAACAGGCTGCTAAGAAAGGGTAAGCCACACGGATCGATACTGCTCCCGGTTACGGTGGTAACAACCTGTACTGTAATACCAGTAGTTACCGGTCCCAACAGGGCAAAGATGTTTGAAGGATGCCATCAGAGCCGAGGAACCCGGAGAAGGCACCAGATTAGAGATTAGAAAAGCTTTTACTGAAACTAACGGAAAACCAATTAATATGCGTTAATTAAAGAGGTTGGCCAATTAGCCAACCTCTTTAGTTTGTTGCGGCATTACCTGCTTACCATCCCTCTTCCCCAATCAGGGGAACAAACCTCACTATTGCCAGATTTTCCTCAAGCAGTTTACCATCCGAGGTGCGGGTTATGCGCAGCAGACTTTGGTCAATCCGGTCTCCAACCGGAATAACCAGCCTTCCACCTGGAGCTAACTGACCAACCAGGGATTCAGGCACTACCGGGGCACCTGCTGATACCAGAATACCATTAAATGGCGCGGCCTCCGGCCAGCCTTTGGTTCCATCACCGGTACGCAGATGAATGTTGGTATATCCCAAATCTTCTAACGTCTTTTTTGCTGCATCGGCGAGAGGTCTCACCGTTTCGATTGAGTAAACCTCCGCAACAACCTGGGATAATACCGCTGCTGCATAACCTGAGCCGGTGCCTATCTCGAGAACTCGATCCGAGGGGGCGGTCTGAAGGGCTTCAATCATAAAAGCTACAATGTACGGCTGGCTAATGGTCTGTCCGTAACCAATGGGTAAGGGCTGATCTTCGTAAGCAAATGCCTGCTGCTCTTTCGAGACAAACCGATGGCGCGGTACCTCCAGCATAGCTTGAGTTACTCTCTGGTCAGAGACTCCCCGGGCTTGAATCTGTTCCTCTACCATACTCTTTCTCTCATCAGTGCGATCAGCATCCGATCTCTTCCCCAAAAATCTCACCCGTTTATTTCCTCTCTTAATTATCATGTAAGTTCAAAAATAATCTACGCCATTAATTTCCCCTGTTTTTGCCCCAATTTGCTGAAAATTTTTATTGGGCGGCCCCATTTTAACTCTCATCGTTATTTTATATCAATTTTAACATCTTTTAGGCCTATTAAATAAACTTCAGGTCAAACTCCGACTCACCTGATATGCCGTAAGGATTGCCGTAATTATGGGGGTCAAAGCACAATATGTTCTGCTTGGAAATATAATGTAGTTAGATTGGTTGGTTTTTTCGCTTGCCACCAAGGTCAACGCAAGGAAGTGATTAAAGGTGAAGATTGTGCGGCATGAAAAGCGCAGAGGGAACTATGTCGGACATAAAACCGGGATAGACGGGGAGTACGAATGCACCTTAAAACAAGGGAAACAGCCTCCTGCTTGCAGCACCGGCTCAATCTATTCCATGTGTCAATTATGTCCCTACCACAAACCCGGCTTGTATGAGGGTAATCGAATTGACCCGGCGGCATTTGGACCCGAAGTCATTAACGAATTATTAAAATCAGATTTATTCAAAGAAGACAATGCAAATGATCCGGGATGTGGATCAGACACCACCGTTATTGTATTCGGCAACGCCATAATCATTAACCGCAATGCAGCCTGTCAAAGGGCATCTTGTAAAAGCGTTTCCATACAATGACAAGGAACTTTCGCCCTTAATCCCCATATTATGTTACATAACGATATAAGGGGGTGCTCAGATGAGTCCAGCTCCACACGGCAACAATGCTGTCAATACCGAGTGCTGCTGTCCAAAGAAGGTTAAATTTTTTATCTTTGGCAACACCTGGATTAATAATTATAACGCCGCTTGCCCCG
>JBLNCH010000176.1:0-3012 GCA_050260485.1 Bacillota bacterium
GACAGGTAGTCCCATTTAACCTATACTTTCTTACAAAAAGTGTTTCAAATATCACACTAAGAGAGAGGAATTGTTATGATCAAATCAAGACTCTGCGACTTAACAGGAATCAAGTATCCCCTCATCCAAGCCGGTATGGGACCTTTTGGCACCAACCAGCTCTGTATCGCGTCAGCGAACGCAGGCGTGTTAGGCCTTATCAGTTCAAGCGGTATCACCACCAAAGAGCAGCAGCCTGAAATCTACAACTTCTTCTGCCGTTCAGGCGGTGCAGATCCCTCCGCCGATAAGGAAACCATTTTGAGAACCATCTTCAGAAACACCCTGGAAGCTACCAGAGAGTCCCAGGGTATCTTTGGCGTAAACGTCATGGTATCTGCCGAAATGAGGGAACATGCTGAACTAATCATTGGCACCATGATGAAAGTCCGTGAAGAAGATCCCGAGATGAAGAAGCGTTTTAAGGTCCTGGTAACCTCCGCCGGCGACCCCCTGCCCTGGTCCGATGCGGTCAAGAAGACCGATCTGGTATGGGCACATGTTATGCCTTCCGTGGCGGCTGCCAAACGCTGCAAGAAAGCGGGCGTCGATATAATCGTGGCCTCCGGTCATGAGGGTGGTTTCCATACTTCTTGGGACCCGGTTCACACCATCGTTCTGCTACCGGCCGTTGTAGATGCGGTTTCCGATGCTAATACCCTGGTTGTCGGAGCCAGTGGTTTTGCCGATGGCAGAAGTGTCGCGGCCGCTTTCGCACTGGGTGCGGATGGTGTTCAGATGGGAACTCGTTTCCTGGCTACCCAGGAGAGTGACTTCCATCCCAACTGGAAACAGGCGGTTGTGGACTCCGGCGACCGTGCAACCTTGATTGCCCGTGGTTTTGTGGGTCCGGCTCGTTGGCTGAAAAACGAAAGGAGTAAGCAGCACGCGGTAAATACCCTGAAGAAGGCCCCGGGACTGTATATCGGGGTTCCTGACGACTACGAAACCGTTGATATGTCACTGGTCGAGTTTGAGCACGAATCAATGAACGCGGTTTACGCAGGAGATAAAGAAAAATCCATGTTTGCGGCTGGCGAATCCGCACAGCGCATCAATGATATGCCCAAAGTAGCCGACCTGGTACAAACCATTATGAATGAAGCAGAAGAAACCCTTAAGAAGCTCCCCAACCTGGTAATATAAGATGATTCCATCAGAGGCGCGGGATTCACCATTCCTCACCTCACCCCCGCTTGTTATGCGGTCTTATGGATGGCAGGATTGAAAAAAGCCCCCGGTCAACATGAACCGGGGGCTTTTTTAATGATTTTAATACCCTCAGCCTGCATCTGTCATTGGTCATAAAGCTTATAAGCCCTCGGCTATGCCTTTTCTGCAGGATCACCTTTGGTTATTCTCCTGCCTTTCTTGCAGCCGCATGGTGTTTAATAAAGGTAAATCCAGGCAGGAGGTACTGCTTGTTTAGCGAAATGGTATATGGTCTTACTTAACTTAAGGAGGGCTGCATTGTGATCATTGACGTTCACAGTCATCTGGGGGACATATTGAACCACGGGGGCGGGAGTCTTATAGACAAGAAAAACGTCACCATGGAGAAGATGTGGGACCCTCAGACCCTGAACGAGAAACAGCTTAACCGTTCCTTCGGGCTGGGTGCCCTGGCCTACAAGGTGACGGAATACTGGGCCACCAAAGCCCAACGGGCGCGGAATTTTACGGCCACCTTGGAGAATATGCAGAGGTCTCTCGATGAGGCCGGTATTGATTACACGGTTTGTATGCCTATTGCACCTTATGTGACCTTTGATGACCTGCTGCAGGCGCGGGAAAAAGATGCTCGCATACTTCCGTTTACCAGTATTGATTTTACCCGGGAGCATGACATTACCGCGCAGATACAAGAGGATGTGAAACGTGGTGCCATCGGTCTTAAGCTTCACCCTATTATTCAGGCCGTACCCTTGGATGACTCGCGGGTAACCGAAGCATTGCAGGCCTGTTCCCGGCTTAAGCTCCCGGTATTGATCCACAGCGGAGTCTCCCACTATTACCTGGGCAAGGAGAGAGCCCGGAATGTGCCGGGCAACGGGCGGATAGCCTTCATCGAAAAAGCGGTTCGTTCTTTTCCCAGTGTCAATTTTATTGTGGGACACGCCGGTCTCTTCCAGGTAAAAGAGGTATGCCGGAGGATGAGGGACCTGCCGAATGTATGGGTGGACACCAGTTTCCAGTCACCGGAGACCATTGTCAAGCTGATAAAGGTTTTCGGCAGAGATAAGGTCATGTACGCCTCCGACTGGCCGTATGGAAACCGGATACCGCACTTAAAAACAGTCAAAGTCGCCTGCAGAGGCAATAAAGAGCTGGAAAGCCTGATATATTATGAAAATGCCCGCAGGCTGCTGGGGATGCCTTAAAACGACTGGTGTGCCAGGCTTGGGGACGGTTCCCCATGCCTGGTTGGAAGTTTACATGTCCGCGACCAGGTTGTTCTCAGACCGGTTGGAACACTTTAGAAAATGCGGAGGGTATTTTTTGCGTACGTTTTATTAAGAATACACGCTATGCAGGATACAGCCCCCTCATCTGGCGACTAAATGACACAGCCGGAAAGGTAAGGGCGAACCCAAGGCCCGCCCCTGTGATGGTTTAATATATTCCTCGGTTGTCTACAGTAATTTGGCAATTATGGCCGCAGCCTCGGCACGGGTTAGCTTGCCCTTGGGTTGGAAGCTGTTGTTGGGGTAGCCGGTCAGGACCTTGCTGTTAACTGCTGCGGCTACACTGGATTTGGCCCAGGGTGCAATTTGCCGGCTGTCAATGAAGGTTAATTCTGCAGCAGATGCCGACAGCTTGGCAGCCTGGGCTGTCATAACGGCCGCTTGTTCACGGGTGATATAATGGTCGGGACCAAAAGTATTCTTGTCTAATCCGCTGACAATACCACGGGCCAAGGCAACAGCTATACTATCTCTGGCCCAGTGATTAGAAGTATCGGTAAAAGTTGCT
>JBLNCH010000177.1:0-4721 GCA_050260485.1 Bacillota bacterium
CTAGATCAGGTGGTGAAGGGATTGGGTGACGTAAAGGCTGACGGAACTCCAGTCCCGGTGATAGTCGGAGGCCGGCCGGGAACGGTGCTGTTTGCAATGGCCACACTTAAAGACGGGGGAGCCAAGCTGCATAGCGGTGTCAGCCAGCAGTTAGCTCCCGGCTTGGCGAAGATGCAAGCCGGCGTCAGCCAGATCGGTGAAGGTGCATCTACCGCCAAAGTCAGTCTGGCAGCGGGTCTGGTTGATCTCAGCTCTGCAGGGGCTATCAAAGAAAGCCTGAAAGCGAATGCCGATGCGGTTGATACTTTCCTGGGCAAGCCCGACAATGCCGTTGGCGAAGTAGTATATGTATTCCGTACTGCTCCAGTTCAGCCCCAAGGTGGAGGCATGGTTAACGGATTGATTGCCCTGGTGGTAATGCTGGGTCTCTTGGCTGCTGTTGGCAGAGGGCAAGCACCTGCAATGAAAATGGAAGCATAATTGTGGGATCAACTTCAACTGATAACACAGCCCCCCTTTGAGGGGGGTTGTGTTTTTTGATTTCAGGCCTGCTATTCGGTCGAAGAGGAAAGTTCTTCCTGACGGCCGTTCAGAAAACCATCTAAGGACTCAAGATTTCTTAAGAACAGGTCATTCAACATGACCATCTCTTCTACCGAGGGACACTTGAGCCATAGCTCACCTAATTTATTCAGAATAGCCATAACCTGCCCGTAAATCAAGGTCAGGCTTTCTGGGGGGAACCGGGCGGATAGAGCATTCTGTACCGCCAACCACATAGCCAGTTCCGGTCGGGATTTAATGGACTCCAGTACATGTTGAATTGGTATATACATAAGAACGCGGTTAAGAAAATCCAGGGTAACTTCATCAGTCAAACCCCTTTCCAGCTTTATCAGATAATCTGTACTTACCCCCAGTTCACTAGCCAGGATGTCCAGGGGCAGGTTTTGATTTTGACGGTATTTCTTGATTACCTCACCCAGCTTGATGATGCAAAACCCCCTTAAGGATTGATTTCCCTTTGAGGTGGTAGGTGACGGACAGTGTATAACGAGTGTCCTGCAGACTCCGCACCCATTCCGGGTACAGGCAGCAGGGGGTGGAGAAAACCCGCTTCGTATAATATCCATATGACTTTACGGTTTAATTAATCCGACATACCCATTATTCCCGGGTTTTGATAAAATGACAGTGGGTTAATCTAGCCGTCATCCCAGTTTGTGGTTCTTTGAATTTGATTCGCGAATCTGGGGAGCAGTAGTTTGCCATAATAAATCTGAAAGGTGATGGAAACAAGGATGCAAGGTTTATTTAACCTGAGATATCTCGGGAAGGAAGTTCACTTGGTGATGCCCGCGCTGACCAAACTGGTGGTAACCCAGTCGCTGTACGATATCCTCTTTCAATATGTGTTAACACCGGAAAAGGAACAAAAGCTGCTTGATTTTATTAATCGAATTCAGAGTCACCTCAGCGATAATGCTTACCGCAATACTCCTTTTTCGGTTCCGGTTGAGGAGATGAGGTTTTTGGAGGAGGGGTTAGAAGAGCTCAAGCTGCTTTGCTGGCAGGAGGTACCTGTTCATATCTTTGAAATCGGGTTTTCGGTACCAGAATCATCTCCGGAGTTTGAGTCTGTTAAGGATCAAGTAGACCTGATACTGTCTGATTTGTTCGTTTACAACTGGCAGGGTGAAAACCGGATTCTAGTTTACAGCACTATACCATTGTGAAATAACCTCCCCGGTAGCACCATCTATACTGGTGATCCGCAAATTAACGTTGGAGTAATCCTGATAAACCCGCAGAACCAAAGATTGCTGGCCGACGAGTTCATAATGAACCTTGTTGGGTGGTTGGTTTTTATCAGTTAATCGCTGAATAGCGGCTGTAGAATCGATTCTTAGTCCAGAAAGATCAATGGGCTGTTTAAAGGCCATCAGCAGTTCCCTGGTATAAGACATTCTGCCCTGTCGTACTGCAACTAAAAGGTTGCGTCCGGTAGTTTCTTCCACGAAGATGACATTCCAGTTTGACCGCAGCCCGTCTGTACCCTGGCTGCCCGTTTCTGCATATTCTCCGGATTCGGTACTGATAGCATACGCTAACCGTGCGTCCGGTGACCAGCGTAAGGCTGCCGGCAAGCACAACTCGATAGCCTGTTTAAGACTGACAACCTTAGGCTGGTGACCAGCGAACCATATGGACTTCCCCATAATAAATACCGCAGACAACAGTATGATTACTGGTATCCACTTCTTAATAGTTATCCCGACACCATATTCATTCATCTCCGTCATTTAATCGCCACGATATACAATTAGCTTATCGCGGTCACTATTTTATCCCCTGAATTTGTTCTCCAGCCGTAAGTTAAGGTCACTCCATTCCCATGGACAGTTCAAAATGTATTCTACCTGTTAGAACTTCCCCGTTTGGTTATCGGCTTTTTTTTGGCATGGAATCCTGATATATCTGACAAAGTTTGCCGTCAATGGTGGCGGTTGTTCGTCATAATTTTCACCGAAGCTCGTTATGATGTAGTGGGGGGAGTTGAATGAACAGGAACACAGTGTACTGGGTTCTGATAACCCTGATGCTATTATCAGGGATCGTTTGTTATTACGAATACCGGATAGCCGGCTTGATTTCTGAGAACGACGCTTATGCCAAACGTCTAACCTTTTTAGAGCCTCCGTTGCCCCAGGTAATCCTGCCTGAAGTCCCGGCAGCATTTCCCTACACCGCAGATGAGGTTATGAAAAGAGGCACAAGAATCGCCTATAGAAATTTGGAGATTAATAATAAATGGACCCGCCCGGTTTATATTCCCCTGTGGCATAGTAAGGCCTGGAATAATGATAGATTCTGTTATGTTCCCCGGCTTATCGAGAATAACCGTCACCGGGTATTTATCTATCAAGGGGGAGGGTCCTACTGGTTTGACCTAAGTCCAACCATGGGGTTTACAGATGATACCGCTCCTATGGGGATAGCCTTCAAGGCCGGCGACGAGGTAGCAATCATCGCCCTGGAAGCAAGTATCAAGGAGATCGTCAAATATGAGAATCAGTTACAGGTTGTAATCGAGCCGGCTAGAAAGGGATATCATATTGTGGCAATACCCCAACGGTACTGCCTGAACAGTCTCTGCCAGGTAGTAACTCCGGATGGTTATGAGATTGAGGTTCCTCTGGCTTATTCAAAAGGTTCGTACCAGTAATAGTCGATGGTACGCTGTCCATAGTTGCGGGCTTCCTGGTTATTCCAGTAATTGCCGGTCCCAAAATAGAAATCCACCCAATAGGGGGAATCCCCGTACCTGCTCCAGTTGGCGTCCCCGGTGTCGATTACCGTAAAGGCATTTAACCTCTGTCCTTGAATAGTGATACTTTTCGGGTTTTCCAGCATTATGACTGTTCCAAACGGTATGATCGGGTCAAGGTGGTTCCCTCCGGGTACCTTGGGGTGTACCGCAACTGCTCCAACAAAATAAGGACGCCCGCTGGAGGACACCGGGGCACCCGGATTTTCGGTATAAGCGGTCGATACCTGGTCGGTAGCGCGGTTTACCAGGTACCACTGTGGTTTTCGGACCGGAATAGTTGGTTTTTTTGGGGTCTCAATCTCTTGCCGGGAAGAAACCAACATGAATAGTAATGCTGAAACACCAGCTAATGCAGCTATATGCCGCCAGTTTACCTTCACCGCAAAACCCCCTTTACTGATAGTATTTGTAGCCTGGATTTCTTTTAAAGGTTCAGCAGATGGTATTTGGAGACAATAATGGTTAACAATAGGTGCGTAAATAAGTGATACGGCTTCGCCGATAAAAACTAAAAATTCCCTTAAGCCAGGTAAAGGTTCGCTCGCATTACGTGGCGAAGTATATAGTATAAGTAGAAGCTTGAGGTGTTTGGTCAATCCTCGAGAATCTAAGTTTCCGCAGGGTTTTCTGGAACCATCTTGCATATAATCGTATGAGGCGGGTTTGGTAGACAGCGAACTCAGTTTCAGGTATACTTAAACACTGATGTTTTACAGTTGAGAATCGGAGGTGGTTAGGATGAGGGACAAATGGGAAAAAGGAGATCCTGTGAATCTTTCAGACTTATTGAAGATTACTCCAGTGGCTAACGAGATAATTCGTCTTGGCCAGGAACTTGATATGAAGCATTCGGATATTATGTGGATCGTAGCGGAAATCATCCGCGACTGCGACTGGGAGCGGGACTCCAGTCTACCAATGCCCCTGACTGACCTCGAGCTGGATGCTGAAGATGATCCGGAGATGTTTGAAGACGAATGGGAGCAGGACGATGAGGTAAAGGATGAAACCTATTACCGGGTATCTTTGAAGGTTTGTTCAAAGGGCAAGTTCCCCGAGATCAGTTTTCGGGCGGGAATAAACGACAGGGAGGACCTTAAAGGTTTTCTTACCACCGTCTTAGATATTATGGGTAAAATGGATATCTGAGCAACCAGTTAAACCATGGGCTGTCCTCATTGGGGCAGCCTTTTTTGGTTGGTGGCAAAGGTGTCCTTATTTGGTGAAGTGTATGCTGGTGTGGCTCATCTTATCGTTTGGCAGGGTTAACCGAGTGCTCCATCTGCCGGGTATTCTGATAGTTGCGGCCTTCTGATCCGGCACTATAATTCAAATAAGTGCCAGATTCTCTCCGTCCAACGCCTTTTACCACCATAATTCAGGTTATTTG